>NZ_JBHWIV010000130.1:0-11112 GCF_042731675.1 Kitasatospora sp. NPDC059827
CATCCGGAACAAGATCGACACTCACCCGGACAGCCTGCCGACCAAGATCGTCGAGTACAAGGGTACAGCTCAACTCATTCTGAAACGATCAGTAAACCCCCCACACCCCACGCACCACGGGCCCGCCCCACACCGCCACCCACAGCGGCACGAGGCGGGCCCTGCCTGTTCCCGCAGGCAGGGCCCGTACCGGTGGCGCCACGGGGGGCAGTTCACGGGCCACCGGGATCTGGTGTCGATCGGTCAGATGCGGTCGTAGGCCTCGGTGAGGCAGTGGCGCATGATCTGTTGGCTCGGCGACCCGGGCGCCCTGGTGGAGTACGAGGTGGAGCGCTTCGCCCGCCCGCTCGCCGCACCCGGACCGCAGGCACCCGGGCGACGGGCTCCGCCGACGCCTCGGCACAGCAGCTCGGACACCGACTGACCGTCCTCTCGCAGATGGCCGTCCTGCTGACCTACGCGCTGTCCGTACCGGTGGTCCGGATCGGGCCGGCGCCCGAGCGGGGGTGCGAAGCCGCCGCCGTGAACCTGGCGCGGGCGTTCATCGCAAGCACCGGCCTCCACCACCTGCACGCCCGGAACCGGGAGTTCGCGGCCCACTCCCCCGCCGGCGCACGCCACCGCGACCTGACCCGCCGGATCGACTCCACCCTGGCCTTCATGCGGGCCTGCGGGATCGGCCCGGCCGGGCCCAGGAGCAGCACGTCCGGCGAGTTCTACACCAGCCGTCCCCACCCGGGCAGCGCGGCCGACCGGGACGCCCCGGCAGTACGGCTGACGAGGTCCTGGCGCTGGTCGAGCGGCTGAACCCGCACGGGGAGCCGGGCCGGCTGGCCTTCCTCGCCCGGCTGGGCTCGGCGCGGGTCCGGGACGTCCTGCCGGACCTGGTGGGCAAGGCCGCCGCCTCCGGTGGTCTGGGTCGGCGACCCACGGCACACCGGCCACACCTCCGCGACGACCTCCTCGAAGGGGTCGGGGGCGTTCTTCGAGGTCCACCGCGAACTCGGCACCCACCACCCCGGCGGCCTCCACCTGGAGCTGACCGGCGAGGACCCCGGCACACCACGTGCAGCCGTCCCGCCGGTCCAGCCGTCCAGCCGGTCCGGGAGCGAACGGAAGTTGAGGAACTGATGAGAAAACCGGCCGACGGGCCCCGGCGCCGATAGCGTGGCCGGATGGATCACGACCAGCACCAGCTCCACGCCTCGTCCTTCGGCGCCGCGGCGGCGGCCTACGCCGAGCACCGGCCGGACTACGCGCACGCCGCGGTGCGCTGGGCCCTCGACGCCGCGCCCGGGCCCCGGGTGCTCGACCTCGGGGCCGGGACCGGCAAGTTGACCGCCACCCTGCTCGACCTGGGGGCCGAGGTGATCGCGGTCGAGCCGGATCCGGCGATGCTGACCGAGCTTCGCCGCTCGCTGCCGACCGTCCGGGCGCTGTCGGGAAGCGCGGAGTCCGTTCCGCTGCCGGACGCCTCGGTGGACGTGGTGCTGGCCGGGAACGCGATGCACTGGTTCGACATGGCGGTCGCGGGCCCGGAGATCGCCCGGGTCCTGCGGTCCGGCGGCATCCTCGCGGGCCTGTGGAACCTGCTGGACGACCGGGTCGAGTGGGTCGCCGAGCTGGCCCGGGTGAGCGGGGCGGCGGCGATCGGGCCGCGTGACACGCCCGCCGCCTGGCGGACCGAGACGGCCGGCGCCCACCTGCCGAAGAGCACCGGCGCGGTGCGCTTCGGCGAGGCGCGGCAGGAGCTCTTCCCGCACGGCCAGGCGCGCACCGCCGATTCGCTGGTGGCGACCCTGGCCACCCGCGCGGGGATGCTGGTCATGCCGGACGACCGGCGGGAGGCCGCGCTCGCCCGGATCCGCGCGTTCCTGGCGAGCCGGCCGGAGACCGCGGACGGCGGCTTCACCCTGCCGATGCTGACCGGCGTCCTGCGCACCCGCCGGCTGTGACCGCCCCGGGCGGCGACGGCCGTCCTGCGCCGTTCCGCCTCCGGTCGACGTCCCGGGTGGCGCCCCGGTCGACGTCCCGGCGCTACGCCCGCGCCTCCGGCGGGAGCGCCGCGGCGATGCAGTCGAGGACCCGCTCCAGCCCGATCCGGAACTGCTCGTCCCGGCCGAGCCGGGGCCCCCGCGCCTCCAGGGCGATCCGGCCGAAGATCGGGTACTCCCCGCTCTCCAGCAGCTGCCGGACGTACGGGTAGCTGCGCGCCTGCCATTCCTCCTCGCTGACGCCGCTGCGCCGGACCTCCTCGGTCCAGCTGACCTCGTCGCGGGCGGCCCCCTCCACGTAGCCGTTGAGGACGGCCATCAGGCCGAGGTTCTCGTCGATCGGGAGGTGGGCGTCCAGCACGCCCATCACCCCTTCGATCAGGCGCAGTTGCCGGGGGCCGAAGCCGGGCAGCGCGCGGTGCACGGTGGCGATCCAGGGGTGGCGCAGCCACATGGCGCGCAGGCCGTGGGCGTAGCGGGTGAGGTCGCCCCGCCAGTCGCCGGAGGGCATGCCCTCGACGTCGATCTCCCCCATCAGCCGGTCGGCCATCAGCTGGATCAGCTCGTCGCGGCCGGGGACGTACCGGTAGAGCGACATCGCGCCGGCGCCGATCTCGGCGGCGATCCGGCGCATGGTGGCGGCCTCCAGGCCCTCGGCGTCGGCGATCCGGACGGCGGCCTCGGCGATCTGCGCCCGACTGTAGGCGGGCTTCGGCCCGCGGGCGGGGCGCTCGGGCCGCATCCAGATGTTCACGTACTCGGCGTCGGTCACCGTCGGCCCCTCTTCTTGCGTACACGGTACCCAGTAATCTAGCGTGGCCGCCATGACAGCGTACAACGTACTCAGTTGAAGGGTGAGTTGATGGCGACCAGCACGGGCGGACCGACCACGATCAGCGAGGCAGACCGCGACACCGCCGTCCACCGCCTCCAGGAGGCCTACGCGGAGGGGCGGTTCGGCTTCGAGGAGCTGGAGCGGCGGCTGCAGCGGGCGCTCACCGCGACGACACCGGACGGCCTCGCCGAGGCCCTGGCCGGACTGCCGGAGCCCCTCGCCCGACCGGCCACCCGGTCCGCGGCCACCCTCACGGGCGACGCCCTCGGCGGCCGGATCCGGCGGCGCGGCGCCTGGCGCGTCCCGCGCGTCCTCACCGTGGCCTCGGCGCTCGGGCGGGTGCGACTGGACCTCTCCCGGGCGGTCATCGAGGACCCGGTGGTCGACATCCAACTACTGCTCGGCACCGGCAGGGCGAGCATCACCGTGCCCCGGAACGCGGTGGTCGACCTCACCGCCCTCCACGCCGGCCTCAAGCAGCCGCGCTACCGCGCCCGCCGGGCCGTCCGCCCGGGCGGGCCGGTCATCCGGATCTCCGGGGCGACGGGGCTGGGCCGCCTGCGGATCCGCCACTCCCTCCGGTGAGACCCTGCCGACGGCACCCCCTGGGGACGCCCCGGTTCAGCCCCCGGCCGTGCGGACCGCCTCGATGAAGCCGCTGGTCCGACCGGCGCCCTCGGGCAGCGGACGGCCGTAGGCCTCCCCGACCTCGGCGAGGGAGGTGGTCCGGGCCTGCCAGCCATGGGCGTTCAGCCACTGGTCGGTGTCGGGGCCGAGCCCGCCCTGCCAGAGCTCGGTGACGTGGGCCAGCGCCGGATCCTCCGGGCTGCGGGAGACGTCCCGGCCGCGCTCCATCAGCAGCCGGCTGCCCGGTGCGGAGAGCGAGCCGACGGCCGTGAGCAGTCCCGCCGCCTGCTCGGGGCTCAGGTACACCAGCAGGCCCTCGGCCAGCCAGGCGGTGGGCAGTTGCGGGTCGAAGCCGGCCGCGACCAGGCGGCGCGGCCACCCCGGGTCGAGCAGGTCGCCCGGCAGCACCTCGCGCCGGCAGGTCGGCACGGCGTCGGCCGCGTCGAGCACCTGCTCCTTGAACTCCAGCACCGGCGGCAGGTCCAGCTCCCACAGCCGGGTGCCGCCCGGCCAGTCCAGCCGGTAGGCCCGGGCGTCCAGCCCGGCCGCCAGCAGCACCACCTGCTCGGCGCCGGCGGCCTGCAGCCGGTCGTCGTAGTAGCGGGTCCGCAGCACGATGTGCACGGCGAGCGCCGCGGCGAGGCCCTCGCGCCGCGCCCGCTCGGGGAGTTCGGCGGGCAGCCCGGCCGCCTCCGCGAACCGGGCCGCGTACGGGTCGGTGAACAGCGGCTCGGGCCGGGTGCTCTCGTGGGCCCGCACCAGCACCACGGGCAGGGCGGTGCGGGAGACCGGGCTCATCGCATCAGGCGTCGGCGTCATGCCCGCCAATCTACCGCCGCCTACAAGTCCGTTCCGGGCAGGGGCAATTCCTCGCGCACTCCGCCGTTCCCTGGCATGATCCGGGCTGTGACCGGGCGCATCGACGGCAAGCGCCGGGCGACCGGGGAGGACTCGACGGGGGTGGCGATGAACGAGAACACCGTGCCGGCGCTGGACGGCGGCGATGCCTGAGGACGCCGTTCCCGTCCGGGACGAACGCCCCGACCCGGACGCCTGGCAGGTACCGCCGTCCCTCGGCGACAGGCTCCGGCCCGTCGCCCGGATCGTGCTCGTCCTGGTCGGCCTCGCGCTCGTCGTCGCGGGCTTCGTCCGGTTCACCGCCGACTTCGAGGACGTGCGCCGCTACCACCACACCCCGCTCTGCACCGCGCCCGCGAAGCCGTCCGACGACTGCGCGACGCGGGAGAGCGGCCGGGTGACCGGGAAGCACCTGGATCCGAGCTCCGACTCGGATCCCTACACGCTGACCGTGGCCCGCGAAACGGCGCCGGCCGCCGAGTACGGCGTCGGCAAGGCGTTCTACGACGACGTCACCACCGGCACCACCGTGGACGTGGACGTCCTGCACGGCGAGGTCATCGAGATCGGCTACCACGGCCACCGCTCGCAGACGGAGACCTACCCGTGGGCGGACGCCGCCGTGCTCAGCCTGCTGATCGCCGCCGGGACGGCCCTGGTGCTCACCCAGGCGTGGCCGCTGGACGACGGGGTCGTGCCGTTCGTCCTGGCCGTCACCGTCGTGGCGAACGTGCTCGCCACGCTCCTCGGCTCCATCGCGCTGCTCACCCTCCAGTGGCCCCTGGCCGTCACCCTGATCGTCGCCGTGCTGTGCTGGATCGCCGCGACCGCCCTCTTCCGCGGCATCCTCAACGAATTCTCCTGATTGTCAGGTCCCCAACAAGGGAAGGAGCCTCCCCACACCCGCCGCCCACCGGGAGGAACTCCGTGCCGATCAGGACCAGAAGAAGAAGGAGCAGGACCGCGCCGGCCCTGCTCACCGCCGCCCTCGCCGTCGCGCTCCTCGGCGCCTCCCCCGCCTGGAGCGCGCCGGAGCCCGGCGCGCCCGGCACCCCCAGCACGGTCGGCGCAGCCGCCGCACCGGGCACCGACCGACCCCCGCACCAGGTCGAGGCCTTCGCCGAGGACGGGACGATCGCCCACGCCACGGCACCCGCCGCCTCCCCGTACCTGGCCACGCCGCCCACCGGCCTCACCGCCCCGGGCGCCGACGGCGACGGCGAGGTCACCCCCCTGGTCCGCAACGGCGACCCGGCCACCAAGCTGGACGTGGTGGTGGTCGGCGACGGCTACACCGCCCAGGAGCAACAGAAGTTCCGCACCGACGCCGCCGAGAAGTGGCGCGAGATCACCGCCGTCGAGCCGTACGCCACCTACCGGCAACTGTTCAACGTCTGGGCCGTGTCCGCCGTCTCCCCGGAGTCCGGCGTCACCGGCGATCCCGACCAGGCCACCGTCCGGCACACCGCGCTCGGCTCCTACTTCTGGTGCGACGGCGTGGAACGGCTGCTCTGCGTGGACGACAAGGCCGTCGACCGCTACGCCGCCAAGGCCCCGCAGGCGGACCTGGTGATCGTCGTGGCCAACACCGCCAAGTACGGCGGCGCGGGCTACAACGACATCAAGTCCCCGCTCGGCTACGAGGGCATCGCCACCGTCGCGGGCGGCAACGCCAAGTCCGGGCAGATCGCCGTGCACGAGACCGGCCACTCCCTGGGCAAGCTCGCCGACGAGTACGCCTACGACGGCCAGGGGACGTACCAGGGCGCGGAACCGCCCGAGGCCAACATCAGCACCCTGACCGCCGACCGGATGCGCGACCAGGGCACCAAGTGGGCCCGCTGGCTCGGCCAGGCCTCGCCCGACGGCGGGACGGTCGGCAGCTTCGAAGGCGGCGGCTACTACCCGACGGGACTGTACCGGCCGACGGAGAACTCGATCATGCGCTCGCTCGGCCGCGAGTTCAACCTGCCCGGACGGGAGGCGATGATCGCCGGCTTCTACCGCCACGCCACCCCGCTGACCAGCTTCACCCCCACCGGCAGTTGGCTCACCGCCACCGACCGGCTGACCGTCGACCTGCCCGTCCCCGGCACCCAGCTGCGCTGGTACCTCGACGGACGCGAACAGCCCCGGCTGCGCGGACGCACCGCCCTCGACCTCGACGGACTGCACCTGACCGGCCCGCGCTCACGCCCGCACCTGCTCACCGCCGTGGCGACCGACCCGACCCCGGCCGTCGCGGACCCGGCCCTGCGGAAGGAGCTGACCGGCAGCCTGTCCTGGCTGGTGACCAGGTAGTCGACCGTCAGAACGCCCGCCCCAGCCCCAGCCCCGGCAGCCGACCGCCGCCGGGGCCGGGCCACCGGCAGCACCGGTTCAACCGGCCGTCCCACGGCGCTCCGGACGCTCCGGGCGCTCCGGCGGGCGGCGGCGCAGCGGCGCCAGTTCGCGCTCCAAGGTCCGTACGTCCCGGGCGATGCGGGTCGCGAGCTCCTTCGGCCCGGTGTCGCTGGGCAGCCGGCGCGTCCAGGAGCGGGCCTTGGCCGGACCGTCCTGGACCATGTGGAAGGTGAGGCCCACCACCGCGCCGACATCGGCCAGGCTCACCAGGATCCGGGTGTCCGCGAGGTCGATGGTGACCTCGTTGCCGATGCACGAACAGGCCACCAGGCCCTCGATCTCCTCCTCCGCCAGGTACCTGGCCAGCGGAACCGCCCTCCCCCGGACCAGAAACGGACGTGTCACCGAAGCCACGGGACCCGCCTCCTCTCGCCGCTCGCGTACCGCCGCGGCCGGGCGCAAGCGCGCCGCAACAGACCGGGCCCCGCCCATGCTCCACCACACCGCAGCAAAGCGCCAACTCCGTGTCTCACCAGTTGATTTGAGCGCATGCACCCGACCGGCGCACCGGCGCACACCCAGGCGCACCGGGCGGTGCACCGGCCAGTGCACCGGGTGGTGCGCCGGGTGTTCGACCGGGCCTCGCCCCCCGGGCCGGGGCACGGCAGGGCACCGACGGCGCGGCCGACCGAACGGCCGACGCCCAAATCGGCTTCACCTGGCACCTGATGGGCGCCGCGTTCGGCTTCGCGGCCCTCGCCGCCCTGCTGCGGGCGCGCTGGACGGCGGCGATCCTGGTGCTGGCCGCGCTGGTGCTGTCGACGTCCGCCGCGCAACAGCAGCACGAGTGGGATCGCGGTCACCCCGCGCCGCCGACCCCGCTGCCCACCTGGTACACCCCCTGCTACAGCGGCAGCGGGCGGTGCAACTGACGGGCCCGGGGCTCCGGGGCGAACTCGCCCGCCACCTGCACGGCTCCTGACCGGGCGGCCCGGCCGCCGCCGGGGCATCATGACGGAGTAGTCGCGACCGCTCACCGAGCGTGACGGCCCGGGGCGGCTCTCCTCCGGGCACCGGGCATCCGGGGCGGTTCTCGGGGCACCAGGCATCCGTGAGCAGTCGTCCGGCCGACGAAGGAGGACCGTCATGACCGATCCGGCGAAGCCGACCCCCACCTCGTCCGCGCACCGGCAGCCCCCACCGGGGGTGATCGCCGCCGACGTGCCCGCCCGACTGGACCGGCTGCCGTGGTCCCGCTGGCACTGGCGGATCGTGATCGGCCTGGGCACGGTGTGGATCCTGGACGGCCTGGAGGTGACGATCGTCGGCAACATGGCCGGCCGGCTCGCCCAGGACGGCAGCGGCATCGCCATCACCACCGCCCAGGTGACCACCGTCGCCGCCGCCGTCTACGTGGCGGGCGCGTGCACCGGCGCCCTCTTCTTCGGCTGGCTGACCGACCGGCTGGGCCGCAAGAAGCTGTTCATGGCCACCCTCGCCGTCTACCTGGCCGCCACCGCCGTCACCTCGCTCTCCTGGACGGCCTGGTTCTTCTTCCTCTGCCGCTTCTTCACCGGCTTCGGCATCGGCGGCGAGTACGCGGCCATCAACTCGGCGATCGACGAGCTGATCCCGGCCCGGGTCCGCGGCCGGGTCGACCTGGTCATCAACGGCAGCTTCTGGATCGGCGCCGCCGTCGGCGCCTTCGCCTCCATCGCCCTGCTCAACACCTCGCTGTTCGCCACCGACCTCGGCTGGCGGCTCGCCTTCGGCATCGGCGTGGTGCTGGGCCTGGTGATCCTGCTGGTGCGCCGGCACGTGCCGGAGAGCCCGCGCTGGCTGTTCACCCACGGGCGGGCGCCGGAGGCCGAGCAGGTCGTCGCGGAGGCCGAGCGGAGCATCGAGGAGGAGACCGGGCAGCCACTGCCGGCGGTCACCGGGGAGTCGATCCTGATCCGCGAGCGGGAGCCGCTCGGCTTCGTCGCCATCGCCAGGACCGTGGTGCGCCGCTACCCCCGCCGCACCGTCCTCGGGCTGGCGCTCTTCATCGGCCAGGCCTTCCTCTACAACGCGGTGACCTTCGGTTACGCCACCATCCTGACCACCTACTTCGCGGTGCCGGAGGGCGACACCGGCTACTACTTCGCGGTGATCGCGGTCGGCAACTTCCTCGGCCCGCTGCTGCTCGGCCACCTCTTCGACTCCGTCGGCCGCAAGCCCATGATCGCCGGTACCTACCTCGGCTCCGGGGTCCTGCTGTTCGGCACCGCCGCGCTCTTCCAGCAGGGGTCGCTCTCCGCCGCCACCATGACGGCCTGCTGGACGGCCGTGCTCTTCCTCGCCTCGGCGGGGGCCAGCGCGGCCTATCTGACGGTCAGCGAGATCTTCCCGCTGGAGACCCGGGCCATGTCCATCGCCTTCTTCTACGCCGTCGGCACGGCGGTCGGCGGCATCAGCGGCCCGCTGCTCTTCAACGGCCTGGTCAGCAGCGGGAAGGTCGCCGACACCACGCTCGCCTTCTGCATCGGCGCCGCCCTGATGACGGCCGCCGGCCTCGTCGAGGCCGCCATCGGGGTGAAGGCCGAGCGGCGCAGCCTGGAGTCGCTGGCCGCGCCGCTCAGTGCCGTCGGTCCTTCCGGCGGCGGTTCCTGACCTGGCCTTGCCCCCGGCGCCGTTGAACTGGGGTGTTGCCGCGGGTCCCGGACCCCTTGCGCCGTCCCTTCCGTGTCCCTCCCCCGTCCCCGGATGACCGGTCGCCGTGTCCCAAGCCGCAGGTCAGCGCCCTGGGACGGGCAGCGGCGTCCCCCGTCAGCGTCCCAGCGGGCCGAACGGGCTCGCGCCTGGTGCAGAGTCCTCCCTGTCGGCTCCGGGGTGGACCGACGGATCACGGGGCGAGCCGCGCGACAGCGGCCGGCAGCCCGGCTACGGAGGACTGCGATGAACATCATGAAGAAGGCCACTCTCGCGGCGGCCGCGACCCTGCTCCTCGCCACGGGTGGCATCGCCACCGCCGGCACCGCCTCGGCGTCGACCCAGATCAGCTGCGCCGGCCGTGAGTACGAGCAGGCCGGCGCGCCGTACAAGCCCTCCGAGTCGGACAAGCACTTCGGCTTCTACAACGGCTACTCCGAGACGCCGTCCCCGAACTCCTTCAGCTGGGCCACCGTCGAGGCGCAGTGCCTGCTCAACACGATCGGCAGCGACCTGACCGTGGACGGCTACTACGGGCCGAAGACGCAGGAGGCCGTTCGAGGCGTCCAGCGCACGCAGAGCCTGAGCCAGGACGGCTTCGTCGGCCCCGAGACCTGGCCCGCCCTGCGCTTCGTCGCCTGGTGACCCCACCCCAGGTCCCGGCGGCCCAGCACCTGGGCCGCCGTCGGGGCGCCTCCGGCCGGTCGAGAGCCGCGCGAGTCCGCCCGAAGTTCCGTGCACGCCAGCTGTCTCCAGGGAGATCGTCATGACCGAGTTCCGGCGCCGGATGGCCGCCCTCACCGCATCCGCTGCCATCGCCCTGGGAGGCGTGGTGGCCCTGGCCCCGCAGGCGTCCGCGGACATGTACTGCAGCTACATCTCGGACAGCGCCAGGCCCTACGTGTCCCCGAACCAGAACAACGACGCGGTCAAGCAGGCCCAGTGCCTGATCCTCTTCGAGAGCGGCTTCGGGATGAACCACGCGGTGCAGGTGGACGGCCAGTACGGCCAGGAGACCTACGCCGGCGTGATCTGGGTCCAGCACTGCAACGGGCTGTCGGAGGACGGCATCGTCGGCCCCAAGACCTGGGAGAAGCTCTACAACCCGAACTCCGAGTGCCAGCGGTTCGACAACTGACCGTTCCGGCCGGCACCGACGGCCGGCGCGGGAACCGCCCGGCCCACCCACCACTCGAAGGAAAGACTCATGAAGGCAGTAGGCAAGCGCGCCGTCCGTAACACCGCGATGCTCGGCGCGGTGGTGGCAGCCGTCGCAGGACTGACCGCGACGCCGGCCCAGGCGCAGTACGGCTACTGGCAGTCCTGCATGCAGGAGGTCGGCAGCTACCACTACCTGGGCTGGGACCTCCCGGACGTGACGCTCGGCAAGGGCTCGGGCGGTGTCTGCGTCAAGGAGCTGCAGTCCGATCTCGTCCAGCTGGGCCTCGTCCAGAGCCAGGACGTCCCCAACTTCGTGGACGGCGACTTCGGCAAGAAGACGTACGACGCGGTCGTGGCCTACCAGACGAAGTACTCCGACGCCGGCGGCGTGGACGGCCTGGTCGGACGGAACACCTGGCACGGCCTGATCGCCCGTACCGAGTTCGAATAGGCCTCCTGGACGGCGCGGGCGGCCACTGACCCTCGCGCCGAACGCTGCGGCGCAGCCCCCCCGGGGAAGGGGGGGGCGCCGCGCAGTGCGGTGGGGGCGAGGGGGGGTTACAAGAGCCGCCCCCCCCGCCCGGCCAGGGGGGGGGTGGGGGC
>NZ_JBHWIV010000130.1:11122-16939 GCF_042731675.1 Kitasatospora sp. NPDC059827
CCTTTACCTTGTTCTACTCGCCCTCGGGGCGGGGGGGGGGGCCCCCTCCCCCCCGCGCCGACGGCGGGGGCCCCCCCCCCGGGTGAGGGGGGGCGCCGCCGCTCAGTGCTGTCGGTCCTTCGGGGGATTCCTAGCGCAGCACCCCGCGCACGGCCTCGGGGTCGGTGGGGGCGAGCGGGGCGGCCGGTGCGGTGGTGAGGGCCTTCGCGGTGGCGGGCGGCGGGGTCACGTACACGGGGGCCGGGTCGGCCTCGGGGGCGCAGGTCTTGGCGATCCGCCCCTTGCCCTGGGGCAGGCTGCCGTCGCGCAGATAGGCGGTGAAGGTGTCGTCCAGGCAGGCGTTGTCGTGGAAGAGGATCTCGTGGAAGCTGCCGCCGTTCTGGACGACGAGCTTGGATCCGGGCAGCGCGTCGTGCATGGCGAGGCCGCCCTGGTAGGGGGTGGCGGCGTCCTCGGTGGCCTGGAAGAGCAGGACGGGGGGCAGGCCCTTGCCGGTGATCTTCAAGCGGCCGGCCGGGTTGCCCTGGTAGGGCCAGAACATGCAGGCGGCATTGTACCACATGTTGTTATAGGCGTAGAAGGGCGCGCGGGCATCGACCTTTGCCTGGTCCTTCTTCCAGTACTCCCAGTCGCGCGGCCAGGCGTTCTCGGTGCACTGGGCGGCGTTGTAGGCGGGGAAGGCACCGTCGTCGGCGCCGGGGGCCGCGTACTTGTTGTAGGCGATGTTCAGCGGCCGGGTGTCGTGCTGGGTGAGGTAGCCGGAGAGCACGGTGGCCATCCGGGGCCAGCGCAGGAAGTTGTAGCCGCCGCCGTAGAAGGTGTCCTCGAACTCGGCGGGGCCGATCTTCCCGGGTGCCGGGGCGGCGTCGACCGGGTCCTTGCGCAGGGCGTCCTCGACCTGGTGGTAGGCCTGGGCCACGGCGGCGGGGTCGGTGCCCAGGTGGTAGGTCGAGTCGGCCTTGGCGGCCCAGGCGGTGAAGGCGTCGAAGCGGCGCTGGTGCTCCTCGTCCTGGAGGACGTTGTGGTCGTACCAGCTGATGGTCGGGCCGACGATGCTGTCCAGCACCATCCGGCGCACGTGGGAGGGGAAGAGCTGGCCGTAGGTGGAGCCGAGCGAGGTGCCCCAGGAGCCGCCGTAGTAGTTGATCTTCGGTACGCCGAGGGCCCGTCGGATGCTGTCCAGGTCGCGGGCGTTGTCGACGGTGGTCATGTGCGGCAGCAGCCAGGACCAGTCGGCCGCGCAGTCGGCGGCGTAGCCCGCCGCCTTCTTGAGCCAGGCCTTCGAGGTGCCCTGGCTCAGCTGGTAGTCGGGGCGCTCGGCGTCGAAGTAGTGGGCGTCGCAGATGACGTGGGGGTCGCTGCCGTTGGTGCCGCGCGGGTCGAAGCCGATCCAGTCGTAGGTGGCGGCGACGTCCGCCGGGATCTTCCCCGCGATGTAGGCGGGCATCCACAGCCCTGAGTCCCCGGGGCCGCCGGGGTTGAGCAGGATCGGGCCCTGCTGCTTGTCCTTGGGCGCGGTGGCGGGCAGCCGGTTGAGCTTGATCCTGATCCTGCGCCCGTGCGGGTCGGCGTAGTCCACCGGCACCTCCAGCATCGCGCACTGGAGGGCCGGGGTGGCCGGGTCGTTGCAGGAGCTCCAGGCGAGCGCGCCCTGACCGGTGTCGACCAGGTCGGGGCCGTCCGGTTCGGCGGCGGAGGCGGGGCCGACGAGTCCGCCGAAGGTGGCGAGGGCCGCGGCGGCCGAGAGCAGGGCGATGGCTTTTCTCATGGGGAGCATGATGTGACATGTGCAATGGCACATCCAGAGGGCGGACCGGACTTTACCAAGCTTTGACCAATCGCCCGTATCTGACTTATCATCAGATCTATTCCCTCTTCGGGAGGTTGACCGCGCGGAGGCACCCGATCCGTGACTAGCATCTGAGCTCTGATCTGTTCGGACGCCAAGCGCCTCGGACAGGCCGCGCCGCACAGACCGCGCCGCACAGACCGACCGGAGGGCTCATCCGCGTGTCCCACCCGCACGTCCACCCCGTCAGCTCCCGACCGACCGCCGCCGACCTCGCACTCCCACCCGCCCTGCCCTACCCCGACGGCTGGGCCGCGCTGGCCTTCTCCGCCGAGCTCCGGCCCGGCACCGTGATCACCCGGCAACTCGCCGGGGAGGACGTGGTGCTGTACCGGCTGCGCGACGGCCGCCTGCGCGCCGTCCGCCCGTACTGCCCGCACCTGGGCGCCCACCTCGGCCACGCCGAGGTCCAGGGCGGCGACCTGGTCTGCCCCTTCCACCGGTTCGCCTTCGACCCCGACGGGCGATGCGTACGCACCGGCTACGGCACCCCGCCCCCCCGAGCCGAACTGTCCCGACTGCCGGTGCGCGAGGTGAACGACGCGGTCTTCGTCTGGCGCCACCACGACGGCCGGGAACCGGACTGGGAGATCCCCGCCTGGCACGTGCTCGGCGACCGGCCGCTGCGCCACGCGGCCTGCGAACTGCCCGGCTACGCCCAGGACGTCATGGAGAACTCCTTCGACCTGGGCCACTTCATCACCCTGCACGGCTGGCCCGAGGGCGAGTTGGCGGCCCCGGTCACCTTCGACGGGCCCCGCTTCCACATCTCGATGCGGGTCCGGGAGAAGTTCCCCCTGGTCGGGCTCCGCGACATGGAGGTCGAGGTCGACGGCTACGGCCTCACCGCCCTGCACACCGACGTCCGCACCCGCTCGCTGGGGCTGCAGTTCTGCTCCCTGGTGATGCCCACCCAGGTCGCCCCCGCCCGGGTGCAACTGCGCCAGGCGAGCCGGTTCTCGCTGGCCGAGCCGACGGGGCTGCCGCCCCTGCTCGCCCGCGCGGTCAGCCGTACGGTGACCAGGCTGCTCGCCGGTCCGATGTTCCGGCACACCCTGGAGTTCACCGCGGACGACTTCCCGATCTGGTCCAACAAGACGTACCTGTCCACGCCGCGGCTCGCGGCCGGCGACGGCCCGATCGGTGCGATGCGGCACTGGGCCCGGCAGTTCTACCCGCCGGACCACCGGCAGCACCTGTCGGCACCGCCCGCCCGGGCGGGCGCCGGGCAGCCGTAGACTGCGGCATGGCCCGTTTCGTGCTGACCCGCCGTTCCCCACTGCCGCCCGCCGAGTGCTGGGCCCGGCTGACCGCCTGGCACCGGCACGGCGACCGGGTCCCGTTCACCCGGGTGAGCGTGGTGCGGGGCGGCGGGCAGCAGGTGGGGGACGTGGTCCTGGCCCGGACGACCCTGGGGCCGCTGCGCCTCGACGACCCGATGGAGCTGGTCGAGCTGGCCGCGCCCGAGCGGTGCCGGCTGGCGAAGCGCGGCCGGGTGGTGCGCGGCGGCGCCGAACTGCGGGTCCGCGCGGTGGGCGCGGGCAGTGAGGCGGTGTGGGCCGAGGAGCTGCGGATCACCGGGCTGCCCCGGCTGTTCGACCCGGCGGTGGCGCTCACCGGGCGGCTGGTGTTCGGCCGGGTGCTGGACCACCTGCTGGCCACGGACCCGGCCGAGGACCGGACCGGGGACCGGACCGGGGACCCGGCCGAGGACTGAACCCCGTTACGGCCGGCGGGTGCGCCAGCTCAGGTACTGCTCGCGCACGTAGTGCCGCTGGTCGCCCTCGACCGTGATCCGGTCGTACGTCACCAGCTCCTCCGCCGCCCGCAGGGCGATCGCCAGCGCCAGCCCGTCCCCGTCCCGCAGGAAGACCCGGTCGGCCAGCGCGGCGCGCCGCAGCAGGTACTCGCGCCGGCCGCGCTGCCGGGGCCGCCGGATCTCGGGCGGCAGGGCGTCCGCCTCCTGGTCGATCCCCGGCGCGTCGGCGTAGGCCCGCTCCGCCCCGGGCGCCCCCTCGGCGGGCGCGGCCCACACCCGCAGCGGCGGCAGCTGCGGGAGGCCCCGCACCCGGAGCACCTCGTCGGCGAACTCCGCCTCCTCGACGGGCAGTCCGCGCTCCCCGAAGACCGCGAACAGCTCGGCCACGGCCCGCGGGGGAACGCCCAAGGGGGTGTCCTCCCGGGTGACCGGGACCTTGCCGAGGAGCGGCCCCGCGAACCGGCCCGGCGGATCGGCGAGCCGCAGCCGCAGGGTGAGGCGGCGCCTGCCGATCTCCTCGTCCTCGTCGAACTCCATTGCCAGTCCGCGGAGTTCGACCCACGCGAAGCGACGCGGCAGCAGGTAGCGGACGAGGGTGACGCCCCGCTCGTCGACCCGCAGCCAGAAGGCGTACGGCGTGGCGAAGAGCGCGGCCGCGGCGACCAGGACCGCGACCAGGAAGGCCCCGAAGGGGTCGATCGCGCCCGTGACGGCCAGGGCGACGCCCGTGACGACCATCAGCGTGAAGCCGACACCGGAACGCTCGCTCCGCATCTGCATGGACGACAACCGCACCGTGCGCATCCCACGCCCCCCTCCCCCGTGGCCCCGCCCCCCGTGGCCGCCACCACCGTCCCGTTCCGGCCCGCTCCGGGCAAGCTCCGGCGCGCAGCTGTGACAGCCCCGTGACGCCCCGGCCCTCCCCCGGGCCCGCGCCGCCGTCCGTGCTTCCGCCCGCTTCACCGTCCGGCTCGCGCTCCGCCTCACCGTCCGCGCAGCCGCCGCACCAGGTTGCGGGCGGCCTGCGGCCAGTCCGGGTAGGCGAAGGAGAAGCCCGCCTCCAGCAGTCGGGCGGGCACCACCCGGCGGCTCTTCAACAGCAGTTCGCTCTCCGAGCGCAGTGCGAAGGCGCCGAGTTCGGCCATCCAGCGGGTCGCCGGGAGCGCCAGCGGCATGCCCCAGCCCGCGCGCAGCTCGCGCATGAACTCGCGCTGGGGCAGCGGGTTCGGGGCGGCGAGGTTGACCGGGCCGCTGAGCTCCTGCCGTGCGATCAGGAACTCGACGGCACTGACGAAGTCCTGCTCGTGGATCCACGACACGTACTGGGCGCCGCCCGCGATCGGCCCGCCGACGCCGAGCCGGGCCAGCCAGGACAGCGAGTCGAAGGCACCCCCGCGCTCGGGGCCGAGGACGACGGCGGTGCGCAGCGCCAGGCGCCGGGTGTGCGGGGTGTCGGCGTCGGCCTGGGCCTCCTCCCAGGCCCGGGCGATCTCGACGCTGTACCGCCAGGAGGCGGGGGCGTCGGGCTCGGTGCCGCCGATCCGGCCGTCCAGTTCGCCGTTGGGCGCGTCGTGCCGGTGGGCGTAGACGGTGGCGGTGCTCATCTGCAGCCAGACGGCGGGCGGCCTGCGGGCGGCGGCGATCGCCCGCCCGACGGCCCGGGCGGAGTCCACCCGGGAGTCCATCATGGCCCGCTGGTTCTCCTGCGTGTAGCGGCAGTTGACGCTGCGCCCGGCCAGGTTGACGACCACGTCGCTGCCGTCCAGCTCGGCCGCCCAGGCACCCTGGGTCCGTCCGTTCCAGCCGACCTGCCGGGGCCCGGTGGGGCGGCGGGTGAGCACCGTGACCTGGTGCCCGGCGGCCGTCAGGCTGCGGTCGAGCAGGGTCCCGAGCGCGCCGGAGCCGCCGGGGATGACGATCTTCATGAGTTCCCCCTCATCTTCACCCCGAGCGTAGCGCGCATATTGAACACGTTCAATTCGACGGGAGCGGCGGTCCGCCCGCCACTCCGCCCCTCGACGACGAAGCGCCCGAACTCCGCGACATTTCGCGGGAGTTCGGGCGCAGGGACAGCCATCTCGCCTTCGGAACTACTCGTTTAGCGGGGGGCGACCTTGGTGTTGGGCTGGGTCTTCTGGTTGTAGATCTCCTTGCCGTCCGCGTTGTAGGCGTGGACGTAGGCGTCCGGGGGGAAGGCCTTCGGGTCGGG
>NZ_JBHWIV010000131.1:0-13674 GCF_042731675.1 Kitasatospora sp. NPDC059827
GCGTCGCCCACGCCGCTGCCGGGCCCCCGACGTCGGGGGCCGCTCGCCGCTGCCGCCGGGTCAGCGCGTGCCGGTCGGCCGGTCGGTCGGTCGGCCGGTCGGCCGGTCGGCCGGTCGGTCAGTCGGTCAGCTCGTCAGCCGCTGACCGAGACCGTGGCGGTGCGGCCCGGGGCGAGGGTGACGGTGGCGGTGGTGTACGTCAGGCCGTCGACCGTCGTGGTGCGGGTCGGCTGCGGGTGGCCGTCGACGGTGAGGGTGGTGTGGGCGCCGGGGAAGCGGGCCTCCCAGGTGAGGCGGTCGGGGCCGGTGTCGGTGAGGGTGCTGCTGCGCTGCCCGTCGTGGCGGAGGGTGACGGTGCCGGCGCCGACGGGGATGTCGGCGACCTGGACCCAGCCGATGTCGGCGGGCAGTTGGGAGGTGGTGGTCAGGGTGTGGGCCGCGGCGTCGGGTTGGACGCCGAGGAGTCCCTGGACGGTCTGGGCGAGCAGGGTGAAGGGGAGCTCGGGGTAGTCGCCGTTGAGCATCCGGCCGCTGGCGTGGGTCCGGTCGACACCGCGGTAGATCTGCCGCATCCACTTCCAGGCGGTGGTGCCGTCGTGGTTGGCGAAGTAGGTGTCGGGCAGGTAGGTGAGGGCCTCGGCGTTGACGGAGGCCTGGGGGCCCGACTCCTGGGTGTCGATGTACCGGAGGTAGTCGTCGAGGCGGGGGCCGGGGGCGAGGAGCTTCTTCATGGGCATCAGGACGCTGGTCTCGTAGCCCCAGCCGCTGACCGGGCGGCCCTGGGTGTCGTAGCCGTGGACGAGTTCGGCGGGGTGGTCCGGGTCGGTGCTCCAGGTGGTGTTGACGTAGGTCCGCAGGGTGTCGGCGGCCTGCCGGTACCCGGCCGCGCCGGTGGTGTCGCCGCGGGCGGCGGCGAGGGTGGCGGCGGCCAGGTAGGCCTGGTACTGGGAGGCGAGGGCGTCACCGGCCTCCGCGTAGGCGGTGGTGGCGTTCTCGGCGTAGCCGGCGGTGCCGGCGAAGATGCTGCCGCTGGTGGCCTGGGGGATCGGGACGCCGTGGTCGTCGATCGGCCCGGGGTGCCGGGCGATGAAGCTGCCGAGGGTGGTGCGGACGTAGTCGGTGAGGAGCGGGTCCTCGGGGTAGTCGCGGTCGCCGGTCCACTGGTAGGCCTCGCCGGTCTTCTGGACCAGTTCGAAGGGGGCGGGCAGCTCGCGGACGAAGCTGGTGGGGCCGTGGTAGTCGATGGCGGCGTTCGTCCTGGCGTCGAAGTTGAGCGCCCAGACCGGGTAGTCGCCGTTGAGGTCGGTGGCGGAGGCGGCGAAGGCGCGCAGCATGGTCTTGTTCTGGGCGTCGAGGCCGAGCAGGTGGGCGCCGACCAGCTGGTGGGCGAAGTCGCGGCTGTAGAAGGCGGAGCGGAAGGGGTAGCCGGCCCAGTAGGTGGTGTCGTAGGTGCCGGTGGAGGTGCCGCCGGTGTTGTTCTCGTCCATGTTCAGCACGCCGGGGGCGCCAGCCTGTTGGACCCAGCCGTTGGCCTTGGTCTTCGCCCAGTCGAACAGGGCGACCAGCTCGGGGTCGGAGGAGCTGATCCGCGGGTCGTTCGGGGCGGCGGGGGCCACGGACGCGTCGTCGACGTTGATCCAGCCGGACGGGGCGGAGCCGATGGTGAGGGTGATCCGGTCGCCGGGAGCGACCGTGACGCGGGGGAGGGTGTACCTGGCGTACACGGGTTGTTCGGGCAGGGTCAGGGACCGTACGGCGGTGCCGTTGACGGCGACCGAGAAGCTGCCCCCGGCCGCGCCGGTGGCGATCCAGGCGGACAGGTCGTACGTCCCGGCGGTGACGGCGGTGAGCTGCCGGCTCACCCGGTGGTCGGGGCCCGCGTCGAGGTAGGCGAGGCGGCCGCCGTAGTGCGGGTTGTTGGTGGCGACGCCGGTGTGTTCGGTGAACGTCCAGCCGGTGGTGCCCTGTTCGAAGCCGGGGTTGTCGAGGACCAGCGGCTCGGTGCGGGTGAGGGTCCAGCGCTGGTCGGGGGCGGCGTCGCAGCGGCGGGCCAGCACCGGCAGGTCGGAGTGGTCGGGTTGGCTGGCTCGGTCGGGTTGGTCGGCCCGGTCGGCGGGCGTGGCGTGCGGCGCGGTGAGGCACTGGCCGTCGTCGAGGGCGGTCAGGGTGTGGCCGCCGCCGGGGGCCGGGGAGACGGCGAACCGTTCGTGGTCGGGGTGGCTGCCGCAGTCCTCGGTCACGACGGTGCGGGCCCGTTGGTGCGCGGGGCCGGTGACGACCAGGCACTGCCCGGACGCGGCGTTGACCAGGAGGTAGCCGGCGGGGGTGGGGGTCGCGGTCGCTCCCGGGGGCGTGGCGCCGGCCCGGCGCAGCTGCCAGCGCTGGCTCAACAGGCCCTGGCAGGCGGCCCGGACGGCCGGGGTGCCGGGCCGGGCCTCGGCGAACCTCGGTCCGAGGCACCCGCCGCCCGAGGCCGCCCCGAGGACGTAGCTGCCGCCGTCCACCAGGGCGTCCTGGGCGGCCCGGGCCGGGGCCGCGGTGGTGACCTGTGCGGCGAGGACGGTGAGGGCGGCGAGGAGGGCGAGGCCTGACGGCAGTGCGGTGGCGCGGGCACGGGAGGCGGAGGGCATGCGGGCTCCTTGACGGGGACCTGAGCATTTGAACGTTCAAAATCGCGGCAAAAGCCTTGACCCATGTGATCGGTGACATGTGTCATTTCACATGCCGCGTCGGAAGCCGTCAACGGAAAGCGCACGGGCGGCTGCCAGTCCCCCGATTCCGGCCGAGCGCCACCCCTGACCGAGTGTCATCCCTGACCGAGCGTCACCCCCACCACTCCCACGCACCCCCCACCACCCCCACAGGAGCGCACGTGCGCCTTCTCCCACGCCGCCTCGCGGCACCCCTGCTCGCCTCGGCCCTCGCCGTGACCGGCCTCGGGGCCGTCACCCTCGGAGCGGCCACCCCGGCCGCCGCGCTCGGCAACGGCAACGCCCTGACCCCGCCGATGGGTTGGAACTCCTGGAACTCCCTCGGCACCGAGGTCACCGAGCAACAGGTCGTCCAGACCATCGACTTCATGGCCGCCAACGGCCTGGTGGCGGCCGGCTACAACACCGTCACGGTCGACGACGGCTGGTCGCTCTGGCACCGTGACGGCCAGAGCGCCGACTTCGTCCGGACGCCGTACGGCTCGATGCAGCTGTACGACAGCGCCGGGAACCCGGTCTCCGGGACGGACGGCACCGGCAACGACCCCACCTCCGGCCACCTGATCCCGCGCCCCGACCACTTCCCCTCGCAGACCGTCGACGGCCGGACCGTCAACGGCATCCAGTACCTGGCCCAGTACGCCCACAGCAAGGGCATGAAGTTCGGGCTCTACGCCACGGACACCTACGAGACCTGCCAGATGCACCCCGGCAGCCTCGGCCACGAGGCCACCGACGCGGGCGACTTCGTCTCCTGGGGGGTCGACTACGTCAAGTACGACGACTGCCCGTACGGGCCGCAGATCACCGGCCCGGACGGCCACGACTACGCGACCCAGGGCCAGGGCAAGGAGCTCACCCGCTCCGTCTACGCCCGCGTCCAGACCTTCCAGCGGGCCCTCGACGCCGCCTCCGCCGCCCAGGGCCGCCCGAAGCTCACCCTCAGCGTCTCCGCCCAGCCCGCCCACACCGGCGTGCCCTACCTCCTCGACCCGGCGGACCCGGCCCGCACCGACCCGGTCGTCCAGGCCGCGGGGACGGCGCCGTTCAGCGCGCCCGGCTACGCCCCGACGGGCGTCTGGTGCGGCCAGGTGGCCAACCTGTGCCGGATCGGCGGCGACCGGGACAGCGAGCTCGACGGCGTGCTGTGGAACGGCCAGTTGCAGACGGCCCTGCGCTACCCCGGGAACGTGCGCCCGGGCAGCTGGAACGACCTCGACATGATGTACACCGGCTGGAACGACGTCTACGGCCTCTACGGCACCACCGACACCTGCACCTGCCACAAGCCGTTCACCGACGACGAGTCGCGCACCGAGACCTCCGTGCTCGCGATGCTCGCCGCCCCGCTGATCTCCGGGGCCGACCTGCGGACCGCCGCCCAGTCGCAGCACACCGACGGCGGCCACACCTGGTCCACCGGGATCGGCGCGTCGAGTCTGGCCGTCCTGGAGAACCGGGACGTGGTCGCCGTCGACCAGGACGCGCTGGCCGAGCCGGCGACCCTGGTCGGCGCCGCGCCCACGAGCAGCACGGCGCCGGTGGTGCTCAAGCGGCATCTGGCCGACGGGAGCACCGCCGTCCTGCTGGTCAACCAGGACCCGGCCGCCGCGCACACGATCGGTACGGACCTCGCGTCGCTGGGGCTGACCGGCGGGTTCGGCTACAAGGAGCTGTGGTCCGGCGCGACCGGCACGGTGACGACCGGCGCCGTGACGGGCGGCGCCGCGGGCGGCGGTACGGTCGGCGGCACCTGGGTGCCCGCGCACGGCGTCGCGATGTACCGGCTCACCCCGCAGGCCGCGACCGGCCCGGCGACGGTCGTCGACGACGGCAAATACCACGCCCTGGGCACGGGCGGCTCCGGCGGCCCGGTGCTGGAGGTCGCGGGCACGTGCAGCGCGCCGCTGGGCGCGGCCGCCGACGTCAACACCTGGTGGCCCACCCACACGTCGGAGCAGTGGACCTTCACCGGAAACCCGGACGGCACCGTGCGGATCAGCGACAACTGCGACACCGCCACCCACGTCCACACCGTCCTGGCAGCGGGCACCTCGCCGGGAGGCAGCGCCTACCTGCTGAACTACTCGCCGGGGAACCCGTGGCAGGAGTGGCGGGTCGTCCGGAACACCGCGACCGGCGTGCTCACCGTCACCAACGTCGCCACCGGGCTCGCGCTCGACGCGGGCGGCGGGGCGGCGGGCACGACGGTGACCACCGCGGCGCCGAACGGCGCTGCGGCGGGGCAGGGTTGGAGCGTGCTCTCGTAGCCCCGACCGGGTGACGTGACCGGGCGGTGCGCCGCCGGGTTCGCGCCGCCCCTGCGGCCGTCCCCCTCCGGGGTCGGCCGCAGGGCCCGTGGTGGGATGATGGCCCGGACGGTTCCGCAGGTGAGGGGTGGCGCGGCGCATGAGCAGCAGGTTGCGGGTGCTGAGGCAGCAGAACCGGCTGAGCCTGGAGGCGCTGGCCGAGCAGGTCGGCGTCACCAAGAGCTACCTCTCCAAGGTCGAGCGCGGCCTCAGCGACCCGTCGATCTCGACCGCCCTCAAGCTGGCCCGCGCCCTCGGGGTCGACGTCGGCCGGCTGTTCTCGGACGAGGTCGAGCCGGAGCTGGTGACCGTGGTCCGCGCCGGGGAGCGGACTCCGATCGCGGACGGGGCCGGCCCCGGCGCCCCGCACTACGAGGGCATCGCGACCGGCCTCAGCGGCAAGCGGATGGTGCCGTTCGTGATGTACCCGCCGACCGATGCCACCGGCTCCCCGTTCAAGTCGCACCCCGGGGAGGAGTTCTTCTTCGTCCACGCGGGCACGGTGGAGCTGGAGTTTCCCGAGCGGACGGTGGAGCTGGGCCCGGGTGACAGCGTGTACTTCAACTCGGCGGTGCCGCACCGCTGCCGGAGCACCGGTCCGGAGCCGGCCCACATCCTCGTGGTCATCCACGACGAGCAGGACGGCACCGTGGACCGGGTCCCCAGCCTGCCCTGAGTGCCGCTGTTGCCCGGTTCCGCTGTTCCCAGGGCGGGGGTTCAGCCGGCGGCGTCCGCCAGCAGCCGGGCCAGCTCCGCCCGGCGCTCCTCCGCCAGCGGCAGCAGCGGCGGTCGGGGCTCGCCGACGTCCAGGCCGAGCAGGGAGAGGCCCGCCTTGACCGTGGTCGGCAGTCCGCCGCGCATCAGGAACTGCAGGACGGGCAGCTGGCGGTAGTAGACCTCGCGGGCCGCGTCCAGATCGCCCGTGCGCACCGCCCGGTACAGCTCCAGCGGGAGTTCGGGGATCAGGCAGGGCGCGGCCGTGCACCAGCCGCTGGCGCCGGCCGCGAAGGCCGCCAGCGCGAGCGGGTTGGAGCCGTTGTAGAACGGCAGTGCGCCGTCGGAGAGTTGGGTGAGGCGGTGCATCCGCTGGATGTCGCCGCTGCTCTCCTTGACCATGGTGATGTTGTCGACGTCCCGGACCAGCCGGTGGATGAGCTCCGGCGGGAGGTCGACCCCGGCCGTCTTGGGGTTGTTGTAGATCATGATCGGGATGCCGACGGCGTCGGCGACGGCGGTGTAGTGCCGGGTGATCGCCTCCTCGTCGAGCGTCCAGTAGGAGAGCGGGAGGAGCATCACCACGTCCGCGCCCGCCTGTTCGGCGAAGCGGGCGCGGCGCACGGCGCTGCGGGTGGTGAGGTCGGCGATGCCGACGACGGTGGGGACGCGGCCCGCGACGGCGGAGACGGAGGCCTCGGCGACGGCGTACCACTCCGAGTCGTCCAGGTAGGCGCTCTCGCCGGTGGAGCCGAGCGGGGCGACGGCGTGGCAGCCGGAGGTGACCAGGCGGTCGATCAGCGCTGTGAGCCCGTCGAGGTCGAGACCGCCGTCGGTGCGGGAGAACGGGGTCACCGGGTACGCGATGATCCCTTCCAGGGTGGTCGCCATGTCAGGACTCCTTTCGGGCGGGCACGGTGGGTGCAGTGGGTGCGGCGGTCGGGGCGGTGAGCGCGTCGCCGTGGCCGGCGCGCAGGGCGCGGCGGGCGTAGTAGGCGAAGTTCGCCTGGCCGCGCTTGGGGGTGGAGATCCAGTCGTGGGCCTCCTGGGCGAGCAGGCCGGGGATCTCCTGGATCTTCCCGGCCGCGCTCGCCAGCAGCTGGAGCTTCGCGGCCCGCTCGAAGAGCAGGGCGAGGGTGCAAGCCTCCTCGACCGTACCCGTGGCGACCAACTGGCCGTGGTGGGCGAGCAGTAGGGCGCGCTTGTCGCCGAGGGCGGCGGAGATGATCTCGCCCTCCTCGTTGCCGACCGGGATGCCGGGCCAGGTCTCCAGGAACGCGCAGTCGTCGTACAGCGGGCACATGTCCATGTGCGAGACCACGAGCGGGGTCTCCAGCATGGACAGCGCGGAGATGTGCAGCGGGTGGGTGTGGATGATGCAGTTGACGTCGGGTCGGGCGCGGTAGACCCAACTGTGGAAGCGGTTGGCCGGGTTGGCCATGCCGTCGCCCTCCAGGACGGTGAGGTCCTCGTCGACGAGCAGCAGGTTGTCCTCGGTGATCTCGTCGAAGCCGAGGCCCAGTCGCTGGGTGTAGTAGGTGCCGGGGCGTTCGGCGCGGGCGGTGATCTGCCCGGCGAGGCCGGAGTCGTGCCCGGCGTCGAACAGGATGCGGCAGGTGAGCGCGAGCTTCTGGCGCACCGTCCAGTCGTTGTCGGGTATCGCGGTCTGCATCCGGTGGTGGGCGAGTTCCACCAGTTCGGACTTTCCGGCCTCGAAGGTGTCGGTCATGGCCGTGGCTCTCCTCGGTGACGTGACGCGGTGGTGTCGCGTACGGTCGGGTGCGGCTGGCGTGCCTGCGGGCGTGCCTGCGGGCGTGCCTGTGGTTGTGCCTGCGGGCGTGCCGCAACCGGGGGACACCTCGTTCACTGTAGGACACAAGGTGTCCTGCGTCCATGTCGCCTGTCGGAGGGGGCAGTTCAGCCGGCGGACCGGTGCTGGTGTCGTCGCTGGAGCTGCCGGTGCCGTCGCCGCCGTCGGGCGAGCGCGATCAGCACCGCGCACAGCGCGGTGGCGGCCAGCAGGAGCAGCCAGTTGCGCAGGTACGGCAGCGGCAGCACCGTCGGGTTGCCGGAGTCCTGGCCCGCCCGCAGGACGGCGGGCAGGCCGACGGCGGTCAGCGCGGCGGCCACCACCAGCCAGCCGCGCAGCAACCAGCCGCAGGCCGGGCCTGGCGCGCGGGGGGCCGGGCCCGCTGCGCGGAGTGCGGCCTCCACGGCGGCGCCCGTCAGGCAGACCAGCGGCAGCCACAGGCCGTCGTGCAGGACCAGGGCCCCGACGGCCCACCACAGCACCCCCGCGGGCTCGGTGACGTAGGCGTCGTCGAGCAGCCCGTACAGGCCGACACCGGTCAGCGTCAGCCCGGCCGCCAGGGCCGCCCCGCGCAGCCAGGTCGCGAGCGCGGTCATGCCAGCACCTCGATCCGGGCCACCCACTTGGTCTGCAGCACGCCGGGCCGGTTCGGCGCGATGATCCGCGCGGGGAAGCCGTGGTCCGCGCTGAGCTCCTCGCCGTCCACCCGCAGCGCCAGCAGGGTGAGCGGGTCGGCGGCGTACGGGGCGGGCAGTTCGGACACCCGGTACGGTCCCTCGGCCTCCAGCGAGGTGACCCGTACGGCCGCTCCCGGCGGCGCCCCGGCCCGCGCCAGGAGGTCCGCCACCCGGACCCCGCCCCACCGGGCGCTCACGCTCCAGCCCTCGACGCAGGCGATCGGCAGCACCGCCTCGTGCTGGGGGAGTCGGCGCAGTTCGGCGAGTCCGATCCGGAACGGCCGGGGGCCGTCGACCACCAGCCGCCAGTCGGTGGGCACGGTCACCGTCCCGGCCTGGGCGGCCGTACGGTTGACCGGCAGGCCGCCCGCCCCCTGGCCCGGGCGGCGCGGGGCCAGCAGGTCCACCGCCCGCAGCCAGGGCACGGTCTGCCCGGCGGTGGTGAGCGTCACCGCGCCGACGGCCGCTCCCACGGCGGTCAGGAACCCCCGGCGCCCGGCCACCGCCGGGGTACTCCGGGCGCGCCAGTGCCGGGCGACGAGCGGCGCCTTGACGGCCAGGTGGATCAGCAGGCCGCCGATCGCGAGCCAGGCCAGCCAGAAGTGGGTCTGACGGAACGGGAACGGCCAGGGGTACCACTGGAGCGTGTTCAGGAGGCCGGTGCACAGCTCCAGCAGCACGGCCGCCACCAGGACGGCGATGCCCAGCCGCTCCAGGGCGTGCAGCACACTGCGGGCCGGCGGCCATTCGAACAGCCGGGGGTAGACCGTCCACAGCTTCGCGCCGGTCAGCGGGATCGCGGCGATGCCGCTGATCACGTGAAGTCCCTGGGTGATCCGGTACCCGTCCACGGGGCGGGAGGGCAGGCGCGGTGCGAGCCAGTGCGGCGGGTCCTGGAGGAGGTGGCTGGTCAGGCCGGTCAGGAAGCAGACCAGCAGGGCCGCGCCGAGCCACCGGCCGAGGACGACGGCCGTGCGCGGCTCGTGCAGCGCGGAGGTGAACGCGCCGTCGCGGAAGGGGCCGCGTCGCAGGGAGTCGGGCGGAGGAGGGAGCGGGCGGTCGAGGCGGCGCCGGGCACCGGAGGGCTTGGAATCCACCCGTCCATCGAAGCGCGCCGGACGTGCCGTGAGGTGCTGTGACGTCCTTACGGAATGCGAACGGCGCCGCCCAGGGGGAGGCCCGGTGGGGCCGCGAGGGCCCTCGGTGTTCGGTCTTGGGGAACCGGACCGTGCCCGTTTCGGTGGGGCGAAACGGGCCGGCACCGGAAGCCTCATCCTCGTCACGGCTGCCAACGTTCCGCCAACGAATCACCAATGCCCCGGTGGTGACGGAAGTCGGGCATGGTGGAGGCCTGGTGACGAATGGTCACCGCACGTAGGGTCCACCCATGAACGACGAGATCACGACCACGTTCGGCAACAGGTTCTACTCGTTCGACGGTCGGATTCTGGAGATCTTCGGCAGTGACCCCATCCGCTTCCACGTCCGGCACCTGCACCTGAGCGTCACCGGCCCGGACCGGAAGGGGAAGCGGACGGTGGAGATCGCGCACGGCCGGCCGGAGGCGCCGGGGGCCCGCTACGTCTGGACGTACACGGCCACCGAATGGGAGCAGGCCCAGGGCCTGGTCGAGCTGCTGGAGGTGGTGCAGGCGGCCATCGACTCCGCTGCCGCTGTCCCCGGTTCCGGGCCCGGTCCCGGGCTGGGGTGATGCGGCCATCAGGTCGACATGCCCGCACCCACCCGCTCCCCGGGTCGTTGCTCCTGGCACGCAGGGACCGGTCCCTCGTCAGGGCGGCCGGACCGACGGGCAGCGAGCTGCGGCAGGCGAGCCGCGGGAAGCGAACGAGGGGTGCGACATGGGGCGAATCACGAGGCGGGGCTTCGTCGCGGGCACGGCGGCGGCACTCGGCGGGCTGGCCGCAGCCGGCCCGGCGCTCGCCGCAGGCCGGGGCGGGCCGCAGCAGAAGCCCTTGCGGGCGACGGCTGAACGGCGGGACGGCGCGCGGGACTTCCGCGGTGTCTGGATGGCGACGGTGGCCAACCGGGACTGGCCCTCCCGGCCCGGCCTCACCGCCGAGGCCCAGCGCGCCGAGCTCCTCACCCTGCTCGACCAGGCGCAGGAGCGGCGGCTGAACGCGGTACTGCTCCAGGTCCGCCCCACCGCGGACGCGTTGTGGCCCTCCCCGTACGAGCCCTGGTCGGCCTGGCTCACCGGGGTGCAGGGCCAGGACCCCGGCTGGGACCCGCTGGGCACCGCCGTCCAGGAGGCGCACCAGCGCGGCCTGGAACTGCACGCCTGGTTCAACCCGTACCGGATCGCGACTCACGACGACCCCTCGCGGCTGGTCCCGACGCACCCCGCCCGGGTCCACCCCAACTGGGTGGTGAGCTACGGCGGGCGGCTCCACTACAACCCGGGCCTGCCCGAGGTCCGCAGCTTCGTGGAGGACGCCGTGCTCGACGCCGTACGCCGCTACGACGTCGACGGCGTCCACTTCGACGACTACTTCTACCCGTACCCGGTCGCCGGGCAGCGCTTCGACGACGACGCGGCCTACGCCCGGTACGGGGCGGACTTCCCGGACCGCGACGCGTGGCGGCGCGACAACATCGACCTCCTGGTCCGGGAGACGGGCGCCCGGATCAAGGAGGTCAACGGCCGGGTGCGGTTCGGGATCAGCCCGTTCGGGGTGTGGCGCAACCGGGCGACCGACCAGCGAGGCTCGGCGACCACGGCGGGCATCGAGGCCTACGACGACCTGCACGCCGACACCCGGACGTGGGTGCGCGAGGGCTGGATCGACTACATCTGCCCGCAGCTCTACTGGAACATCGGCTTCGCCCCCGCCGACTACGCGGTCCTGGTGCCCTGGTGGGACGAGGTGGCCCGGGGCACCGGCGTCGACCTCTACCTCGGCGAGGCCCTGTACAAGGCGGGCGCGTCGGGCCAGCCCGCCGCCTGGCAGGACCCGGCCGAGCTGTCCCGCCACCTCACCCTGGCCCAGGACTACGGCACGGTCCGCGGCCACTGCTTCTTCGCGGCACAGGACGTCGCGGAGGACCCCATCGGCGCCATGGCCCGCGTCGTCGCCGACCATTACCCGCCGTCCCCGGCCCCGTCCCCTTCCCGGGACCGTCTGTAAGGCCGTTCCGGGGCCGTCCGTGAGACCGTCCCGGCCGACGCGGACGGCGGCGTCCGCCCCCTCACGACATCCCGGTGCCGGAGCGGCGGCGCTCCACGGCGCGGACGAGGTCGGTGCCGATCTCCGCGAGGAAGTCCGCCGCCGTGTCGAGACGCTGTCCGGCCGGGGTGGCTGCGCCGAGCAGGTCGGCGCCGGTGCGGGCGAACTCGGCGAGCAGGGCGTTGCGTTGGGCGCTGGCCAGCATCGAGCGGTACCAGACGTCGCCGTTGATGGTGTACTGCTCGCGGCGGCCGTGCTGCCCGTCCCGCTCGCGGCGGATCAGCCCCTGGTCCGCGAGGTAGCCCACGGCCTTGGACACCGAGGCCGGGCTGACGCCGAGGCGCTGCACCAGGTCGGCCGCGCTCAGGCTGCCGCTGTCGGTGACGTACAGACAGCTGAGCACCCGGGCCACCATGCGGGGCAGGCCCATGTGGACGAGGAGGTCGGCGAAGCGGCCGGCGTAGTCGTCGATGGCCGCTGGGTCGCGCCCGTCCGGTGCGGCCGCGGTGCCCCCGGACGGTCGGGCGAGGCCGGGCCGGCGTCGGGCCCGGCGGGCGGTCGCGCGCTGGGCGGTCTCCGCGCGGTAGCGGCTGGGCCCGCCGTTGCGGGCGATCTCCCGGGTCACCGTGGAAGTGGGACGGGCGATCAGCCGGGCGATCGCGGCGTAGTCCAGCCCCTCGGCGAGACCGGTCGCGATCGCGAGACGGTCCTGCGGGCTCAGCCTGGCACCCGGCACGGGTGGCTCCTCTCCTCGGGCCTTCGCACGAGTATCCGGATCCGGGCCGCGCGGTTGCAACCGCGTTTGCATTCGTCGGCATCGTCATTGCAATGATTGACCGTCACTGACCTGCTGCGATGCTGCGGTTGAAGCAATCAGATGTTGATGGATCCTCGAACTCGGCCGTACGTTCTTCACCGACGACGAAAGCCCGACCGACCAGGGGGACCCACCGTGAAGACCACCACCCGCACCGCCCTCGCCACCGGCCTCGCCACCGCCGTGGCCGCCGCCCTGCTGACCGCCACCGCCCCGGCCGCCCTCGCCGCCCCCGATGCCAGGCACGGCGGCCACCAGGGACTCCAGGCCGCGCTCGACCGGGCGGTCACCGTCAACGGCCTGCCGGGGGTCACGGCCGAGGTCCGCGACCACGGCTCGACCTGGTACGGGCAGTCCGGCACCGCCGACCTGACCACCGGGCAGAAGTTCAAGCCGCAGGACCGATTCCGGATCGGCAGCACCACCAAGACCTTCGTGGCCACCGCGCTGCTCCAGCTGGAGGCCGAGGGGAAGCTGGCGCTGGACGACAGCGTCGAGCAGTGGCTGCCCGGCCTGGTCGACGGCAACGGGTACGACGGGTCGAAGATCACCCTTCGCCAGCTGCTCAACCACACCAGCGGGATCGCCAACTTCGCGATGGACGACACGGTTTCGAAGGAGTTCCAGGGCGAGGCCTTCCTGCAGCACCGCTTCGACCGGTTCACCCCGCGCCAGCTGGTCGGGATCGGCATCGGCGTGAAGCCCAGCTTCGCGCCCGGCACCAGCTGGGAGTACTCCGACACCAACTACGTGCTGGCCGCGCTGATCGTCGAACAGGCCACCGGCCACAGCCTCGCCCAGGAGATCGCCGACCGCTTCGCCAAGCCCCTCCACCTCAAGAGCACCTACGAGCCCGCCGCCGACGACACCGGCATCCAGGGGCCGCACGGCCGCTTCTACTCCAAGCTCGGCCCGTTCGACGCCCCGACGCTGCCCGTCCACGACGTCACCGAGCTCAGCCCGTCGTGGGGCTACGGCGCGGGGGACATGATCTCCACGGTGGGGGACCTGAGCACCTTCTTCCAGGCGCTCCTGGGCGGACGGCTGCTGCCGCCGGCGCAGATGGCGGAGATGGTCACCATGAAGGACCCGAAGGTGGGCCCCACGGGGTGGATCCCGAACTCCCACTACGGCCTGGGAATCGGCTCGATCACGCTGTCCTGCGGCGAGGTGTGGGGGATGGGCGGGGCGATCAACGGCTCCTGGTCGTACACGTTCGGGAGCCGGGACGGCCGCCACCTGATGTCGACCCAGGTCAACGGCGACTGGGCGAACGGCGAGGCGTGGGGGCCGGTCGCGGTCTTCACGAAGGAACTGGAGGCCGAGTTCTGCAGCGAGGGGAAGAAGTAGGGAACCCGGAACCAGTACATCACCGAGGAGTGGGGGGGGGGGGCCCCCCCCGAACCCCACCACCGCCCGCGCGTGGGGGCGGGGCGGGGGGGGGGGCCCAG
>NZ_JBHWIV010000131.1:13684-16791 GCF_042731675.1 Kitasatospora sp. NPDC059827
CCGGGGGGGTCATCTTTTCGGCCCCCCGAAACATGAACACCCCGTGGGTGGGGGTGGGCGCCCCCCCCCCCCCCCCACTCCTCGGCCGTCGAGTGCGTCAGGCGCTCTGGATGGTCCCGATGTCCGGCAGCTCCACGAACGTGACTCCTCTCGGGCCGAACCGCCCGAACCGCCGCGCGGCTTCGGCGAACCTCTCCGAGCAGAAGGCAACCCCGAGGAGCGGGATGCAGTCGAAGAGGAACAGGTCGCGCTCCGGCGGCGTCCCGAAGCGGAGTTCCCAGATCTTCTTGATCTGCCCGTTGCGGCGGAAGTCGATCCTCGACCCCGCGAGGTCCACCACGTCCTCGACCTTGAGCAGTTCGGTCCGGGGGAACTTCACGAAGTAGTAGTCCTTCGCCGGGATCCGTTTGCCCTTGCTGGACACCACGTTCAGCTTCGCGGCCTGCCAGCCACCGGTGTCGGTGGCCCGCATCAGGGCCAGGAACTCGCCGCTGACGACGTGCCCGCCGAACTGCGTGTGGAAGTCGAAGTCGTAGGCCCGGTCCTTCGTGATCAGCCACAGCTCGGCCGGCAGGTCGGCGAGCGGGGCGTCGCCTGTGGCGTAGTGCCAGGCGTAATGCATCGGCCGGTCGTGGCCGTCGTCCGAGAAATCCTCGTGGATCAATCCGTTGAGGAAGGCCGGGCAGCGGGCCTCGTCCTGGTACGCCAACGCGAAGTGCAAAGCGGTGATCCCCCGTCCACGGCCGGACGCGGAGCCGGCCCCCGCCTCCGTCGCCGCCAGCCTACCGATCAGCGCGGCCGCACGGGATTCGTGAATGCGGCGGTACCGGGCGTTCTCCCCGCCGCCGGCCCTCCGTCTCGGCCTACGAATATCGCTTGCGGGGCTGCCACGCCCGCACGAGCATCGGCCCATGCCTGTCGATCCGCACCTCTTCGCCGTCTTCCTAGTCACCACCCTCGTCGCGATGGTCACCCCGGGGCCGGACATGCTGTTCATCCTCGGCTGCGGGATCCGCGGCGGCGCCCGTGCCGGGCTGCTCGCCACCGCCGGGGTCGCCACCAGCGAGGCCGTTCACATCGCGCTCGCCGCCGTGGGACTGTCCGCGTTCTTCGCCGCCGCGCCGACCGCGTTCACCGCGCTGCGCCTGGCCGGCGCCGCCTACCTCGTGTACCTCGGTGTGCAGGCGATCCGCCACCGCGGCCGGGAGCGGGTCGAGTCGGCGGGCGCGAACGGGGTCTCCGGCCGCCGAGCTTACGTTCGCGGGCTGCTGACCAACCTGGTGAACCCGAAGATGGTCACGTTCACGATCGCGTTCCTGCCCCAGTTCGTCGACCCCGGCCTGGGCCGGGTCTGGCTCCAGTTCCTGCTCCTCGGGGCGGTCTTCATCGCGGTCGAGTTCCTGGTCGACGGCACCGTCGGCGTGCTCGCGGGCCGGATCGGGGGCTGGCTCGACCGGCGCGCGGCCGCGCGCCGCCGCCTCGACGTGGCGACCGGCGGCGTCTTCATCGGCCTGGGCGTGCGTCTGGCGGTCGAGCGATAGGGCGTTTCGTACCGATCGACCACCCGTCGGCCCGGCTCAAGGGTGCGATCCTCAAGGCAACGAGGAGTGGGGAGTGGGGCCCCCCCACAAACCACACCAGCGCCGGAGCGGCGGGGGCGCCGGGGGCGGGGGGTCCGGGCTCGGCGGGGCGCCGCCGGCGGGGCTGGTTGTCTGTGGGTTCATGTACAAAATGCAGCGTGACCAGCGATGACAGGGGCGCTGCCCCGCAGAGGTTCAACATCGTGCTTGGACCGGAGAGCGGCCCGTACGCCTGCCCGTGCTGCGGCTACCTGACCATGGAAACCCGCGGGGCGAACGAGACGTGCCTGGTGTGCTACTGGGAGGACGACGGGCAGGACGAGCACGACCGTGACGAGGTCCGCGGCGGTCCGAACGGGACGCTGAGCCTTGCCGAGGCACAACGCACCTACGAGTCGATCGGCGCCTGTGCACCGCAGTGGGTCAAGTACGTTCGCGCGCCCTTCCCCGAAGAGCGCAAGTACAGGGACCCGGAGTATCGCTGGCTCTAGAGAGCTGGGCGATCCGCTGGAGTTGTCACCCCTAGGTATCCGGTTATCCGGTCTCACCAGGGTCTGTTGCGAAAGTGGATCAAGGTTGTGGATGATCACCGGCCGTGGGACGTGGTGATCTGACGAACGGCCAGTGGGAGCGTCTGGAGCCGTTGCTGCCAGTGGGAAAGAAGCCAGGCCGCCCCCGGACCTGGACGCATCGGCAGCTGATCGACGGCATACGGTGGCGGACCAGAACTGGAGCGCCGTGGCGGGATCTCCCGGAGCGCTACGGACCGTGGGACCGGGCCTACGACCTGTTCCGGCGATGGCAGCGCAACGGCACCTGGAAGCGGATCTTCAAGCAGCTGCAGGCCGAAGCCGACGCAAAAGGTCTGCTCACGTGGGACGGCAGCGTCGAATGCACCTGGCGGTCGAGTAGGGACAGAAACCCCTGTCCCTGCTCGTCACCGCCGGCCAGCGGCACGACAGTCCCCAGTTCCAGCCGGTCCTGGACGGCATCCGGGTACCCCGCACCGGACCATGCCGACCGCGCACGAAACCGGACAAGGTTCGCGCGGACAGGGCGTACGGCTCCCGCGTGAACCGCGCCTACCTGCGGGGACGAGGTGTGCGGTGCACCATCCCGGAGAAGGCCGACCGGGTCCGCAACCGCAAGAAGCTCGGTTCCCGAGGCGGCCGCCCACCGAAGTTCGACAAGGATGACACCAAGGAGCGCCACGCCGTCGAACTCGCTGTCCGTTATCCCGCGACCGTGCTGGTCGCAGCGATCAACGAGTGGCTATGACCAGCAAGGCCTCTACAACCCCTACTGGTTGGCCGGCCGTGGTTCACCGGAGTATCGGTCCAAGCCCGCCTTCGAGCGCCGTTGTTGCTCGAACCAGTGCACGTAGCGGGGTGAGGCGTCGCGGAGATCGATGCTGAGTGGGTACGGGTCGAACTCGTCCAGGAGCAGCTTGCGGAGGAATTCGACCATGCCGCAGGGGAACAGGGTGAAGTCGTCGCGGGTGTGGCGGCCACAGACCAGGACAGGCCA
>NZ_JBHWIV010000132.1:0-16363 GCF_042731675.1 Kitasatospora sp. NPDC059827
GCCGCCGCGATCTGGCACAACTGGAACACCGGCGCCGCGATCAAGCGCTCACTCATCGCCTATGACCACTGAGGACATCGGACTCATTCATCTAGCGGCCGACGTACTTCGGCTTCTCCTTGGCGATGAAGGCGCGCACCGCGATCCGGTGGTCCTCGCTCTCCCCGGCCAGGGTCTGGAGTTCGTCCTCCTTGTCGAGCAGCTCGTCCAGCGAGTGCGAGGCGCCGTACGCCAGGGACTCCTTGACGGCGCCGTAGGCCACCGTCGGGCCCTCGGCCAGCTCGCGGGCGAAGACCCGTGCGGTGGCGGCGAGTTCGTCGCCCGGCACGACCTTGGTGGCCAGGCCCAGCTCCATCGCCTCGGCGGCCTTGACCGTGCGGGGCAGCATCAGCAGCTCGGTGGCCTTGGCGTGCCCGACCAGCCGGGGCAGGGTCCAGGACGCGCCGGAGTCAGCGGTCAGGGCGATCCCGGCGAAGGCGGTGTTGAAGCCGGCCCGGTCGGACAGGATCCGGAAGTCGCAGGCGAAGGCGAGCGAGGCGCCCGCGCCGGCCGCCACCCCGCCGACCGCGGCGACGGTCGGCTTGCGCATCCCGGCCAGCGCGCGGGTCAGCGGGTTGTAGTGCTCGGCGACGGTCCGCAGCGCGCCCTCGCCGGTCTCCTCGAAGCGCTTGAGCAGCGCCAGGTGCTCGTTCAGGTCCTGCCCGACGCAGAAGGCCCGCTCGCCCGCGCCGGTGAGCAGCACCGCGCGCACGGCCGGGTCCCCGGCGGCCTCGGTCACGGCGTCGCGCAGCGCGACCTTGGTGGCCACGTCCAGGGCGTTCATCGCCTCCGGGCGGTTGATGGTGATGACGGCGAGGCCGCCGTCCAGCTCGTAGAGCACGGAATCGGACATGGGTGAGGGCTCCCTCGACGATCGTCACGCGGGTGGTCGTGCCAGGATGCCGGAGCGGAGGCCGGACTGGGGAGTGTGAGGTATCGCACCTTCCGGTGCCGTCACCACCGCCGCCACGCCGGGGCTTTTGGTGCCGATTGCGGTGGTTGCTGCCGGTCCGGCCGTGGTTGCACCGAGAGTGATGTTGGTCATCAGGCCGTGGCATGCGGGATAATGGCTTCCGATCAATGCGTTCGATACCGGCGGTGGACGGACTGCCGGTGCGTAGCTGAGCGGTTGCAGGAAGGGGAACGAGCATGGCGGCCATGAAGCCGCGGACGGGTGACGGCCCGCTCGAAGTCACCAAAGAGGGGCGGGGCATCATCATGCGCGTTCCGCTCGAAGGCGGCGGACGTCTCGTGGTGGAGCTCACGCCTGACGAGGCCGACGCCCTGGGCGAGGCCCTGAAGAAGGCCTGCGGCTGACCGCAGCGCTCGCCGTCTCCTGGAGACGTACCGCCGGGCCCGGGCACGACGTCATGTCGGCCCGGGCCCGTGCGTTCTCCGGGGGAGGGGGCCCGGCGTGCTCCGGCGCCTCAGGGCCTCCGGCGCCGCGCGGCCGCTAGCGCTTCACGGCGCAGAGCAGCCCGTCCGAGACCGGCAGCAGCGCGGGCAGCAGGGCGTCGCTCTCCCGCACGTCCCGCACCAGGTCGCGCACCGCGCCGGTCTGCGGGTCCTGGTGGTCCGGCTCGGCGAGCCGCCCCTCCTGGAAGACCCCCTCGAAGCAGACCATCCCGCCCGGCCGCAGCAGCCGCAGCGACTCCAGCAGGTACTCCCGCGACTCGGCCGGGTCGCCGTCGCAGAACACCAGGTCGTACTGGCCGTCGGCGAGCCGGGGCAGCACCTCCAGGGCCCGGCCCGGTATGAACCGCGAGCGGTTGGCCGCGAACCCGGCCGCCTGGTAGGCCTCGCGGGCCAGTTGCTGGCGCACCGGCTCCGAGTCGACCGTGGTGAGCACGCCGTCCGGCCGCATCCCGCGCAGCAGGTAGACGCCGGAGACGCCGGTGCCGGTGCCGATCTCGGCCACCGCCTTGGCGTCCAGGGCGGCGGCCAGCAGCCGCAGGCAGGCCCCGCCGCTCGGCCCGATGGCCCGTATGCCGGTCCGCGCGGACTGGGCCCGGGCGTAGGTCAGCACGGCGTCCTCGCCCACGTAGGTGTCGGCGAGGGCCGCGCGCGCGGGCCCGAACTCGCTGATGGCTGCCTCTTTCGGAGCCCCGGGTGGCGGCCCGGTGCCGGAGCATGTCGATATTTCCTGCCACAGATTACTGGCCGGGCGGGAACCGCGTACGGCGGCGGGCCGTTGTCACTGACGACCGGGTGCGCAAGACCGCCCGGACACTTTTATCCGGGCTTGACGGGTGAGGTGGATATGGTGGTGGCCCTGCTGGGCAGAAGAGCCGACCGAGGAGGTGTGGCCGAGGGCGACGTCCCTGTGCGGCGGCACTCCCGCGGCACCGCGTCGGCCCGTACGCCGAAGCCCGTGATGAACCAGCCTGCGCACTCCGACCTGGACCAGCCCGCCGCCGCCACGCCGGCCGCCGGTACCGCCGAGGCCCCTGTCCTCGCGACCTTCGCCGAGGGTCCCGACTCGCAGAGCTGGACTCCGCCCACGTGGGAGGAGATCGTCGAGGCGCACAGCGCCCGCGTCTACCGCCTCGCGTACCGGCTGACGGGCAACCAGCACGACGCCGAGGACCTCACCCAGGAGGTCTTCGTCCGGGTGTTCCGTTCGTTGTCGACCTACACCCCCGGCACCTTCGAGGGCTGGCTGCACCGGATCACCACCAACCTGTTCCTGGACATGGTCCGCCGCCGCCAGCGCATCCGCTTCGACGCGCTCGGCGAGGACGCGGCCGAGCGGCTCGCCTCCCGCGAGCCCAGCCCGGCCCAGCACTTCAGCGACACCCACTTCGACGCCGACGTGCAGCAGGCCCTGGACACCCTCGCGCCGGAGTTCCGCGCCGCCGTGGTGCTCTGCGACATCGAGGGCCTGTCCTACGAGGAGATCGCCGCCACCCTGGGCGTCAAGCTCGGCACCGTCCGCAGCCGCATCCACCGCGGCCGCTCCCACCTGCGCGCCGCCCTCAAGCACCGCGCCCCCGGCTCGGCCCCGGGCCGCGAGCGCCGCGGCGGCTCGGAGGAGCCGGTGCCGGTCGGCGTCGCCGCCGAGGTCGCGACGGCGCCGGGCGGGCGCGGACGGAGGCGATCGTGAGCGGAACCGGCTGGTCCGGTCAGGACCGTTCGGATGCGTCCGACCGGTCCTCGACCCGGCGGAGCTGGGCCCTTCCGGGCCGCCGCGGCGCCGCGGACCCGGTGGGCGGTGACCTCGGGGACCCACTGCTGCCCGCCGTCCCGCTGCCCGCCGACACGGCGCTGCGCGCGCTGCCCGTACGGCCCGCCGAGCCCGCGGCCGAGGAGCACCACCTGGGCGACCGGCTCTCCGCCTTCCTGGACGGCGAACTCGGCCACGACTCCCGCGAGCGGGTCCTGGCCCACCTGGCCACCTGTCCGCAGTGCAAGGCCGAGGCCGACGAGGGCCGGTCCGTCAAGCACCTGCTGACCCGCACCGACACCCCCGGCCCCTCCTCCGCGCTGATGGCCCGGCTGATGGCCGTCGGCAGCCTCCCCGAGGACGCCCCGGCGGACGCCGGCTGGCCCCGCGGCCGGGACGACGACGACCTCCCCGGTGGCGGCGTGAACGCCACCGGGACGCTCGGCGGCAGCCGGCTGACCGGCGGCTCATTCGGCCGCGGCGCCGGTGCCTCCTTCGGCGCGGGCGCGCTCGGCGCTGCCACCCCGCTGCCCGGGGTCGACCCGCGCGCCTTCGGCCGCGGCTCGATGCTGCGACCGCTCATCGGCCGGCGCAGCGGCCGTCCGGAGGCCGTCGCCCGCCCCGACCGCACCGCCGCCCGCCCGCAGCCCGCGGCGGCCGTCCTGCGGCCCTCCGCGGCCCGCGGCCGCCGTCTGGTGTTCGCCGCCGCGGGCGCCTTCTCGGTCGCCGCGGTGACGCTCGGCGGCGTCGGGGGGCTCACCCAGGGCGAGGAGCAGCACGGCACCACGGTGAGCCCGGTGGGCGGCACCAGTGGCCGGAGCGGCTACGTCCCGATGAACGCGCAGGTCCCGGTGGACTTCCCGGGCCGCCCGGTGGCCGCCACCCGCGACCCGGAGCCGTCCTCCTCCCCGGAGCGCTACCCGGGCAACATCGCCGCCCTGCGCCAGCAGACCCGTTAGGCCCTGTCCGGCCGATCTTGCCGGGCCCCCGGCCACCGGCTGGTCTTTACCACGGCTTCATCCCGTCGTGGACCAGGGACTCGCCGGTGGCCATTACCCTGTAGGAACGTCGTCCGATGAGCTAGGGAGCCCAGGTGTTCACCGATGTAGGCGGGCTGAAGCTGCTGACCCTGGCCGTACTGGCGATCGTCGTCTTCGGCCCGGACAAGCTGCCGAAGCTGATCCAGGACACCATGGGCTTCATCCGGAAGGTCCGTTCCTTCGCCGACACCGCGAAGGAGGACATCCGCAGCGAGCTGGGGCCCGATTTCAAGGACTTCGAGTTCGAGGACCTCAACCCCAAGACCTTCGTCCGCAAGCAGCTGATGGGCGACCAGCAGGACCCGCTGGGCCTCAAGGACATGAAGGAGTCGCTCGACATCCGCTCCGTCCTGGACGACAAGCCGGCCGCGCCGGTGAACGGCCGGACGGGCAGCGTGAGTTTCGAGAAGGCCGCGGCGCCCGCCTCCGCCGGCGCCCCGCTGCAGCCCGGCGAGCGGCCCCCGTTCGACCCCGACGCCACCTGATCCGGGCCGGCCGTCCGCGGCCCGGGGTGCGTCCGACAATTCCCGCCGGCCCGCCCGGCTGAGCGGGGCCCCGGCGTGCGCGCCGCTATTGTGCTGATTGTTCCCGTTGAGCCGTCCGTCACATCCGCGCCCGCGCGGACCAGGAACGGCCCCCGGGAGCGCCGAGGTACGCCACCATGGGAGCGCGCCACGGCAGGCACACGTGCGTTGAGGAGGCCCGGGGATGGACGCGACGAGTCAGGCGGGAGGGGCGACGGTCACGGCCGGCGGCCCGGTGGTCGGCGGGCAGGCCGGTCCGGCGGACCCGCTGGTGCCCTACCTGTCCGCCGACTTCCCCTGGTACGGCCTGGACGAGGGCTGGACCGGCCGCCGCTTCCTGATGCAGGCCGGCGCGGGCGGCCCCCGCGGCGGGGCGGCCGGCGGCGTCGACTACGGCACCCTCGGCCACGGCGACGAGCCGGCCAAGCAGTTCGAGCCGCGCGATGTGCGCAAGTTCGCCGTGGTGGTCACCGTGGCCCGCCGGGACAGCCGCCGCAGCGCCGACAACACCGGCACGCTGGAGGCGACGTCCGCCTCCTCCGCGGCCTGGCTGGCCGGCTCCGGCCTGCTCGCCGCGACCTGGCCCGGCCAGCTGGACCGCGCGCTGCGCCAGGACTGGCTGGACCAGCAGAGCAACCTGGCGTGGGACCTCGCCGACGACCTGGCCGGGCCCGGCTGGTCGACCCTGAGCCTGCCGGTCAACGGCCTGCCGCAGCCCTTCCGCTACCGGGAGTCCGAGTACGGCTGGGTGCTGGCCGGCGAGGCCCCCGGCGTGCTGCTCGGCGCCTTCGGCCGGGGCGTCAGCGCCTACGGCGTCGGCTTCGCCACCGTCCCCGACCTGGGCGGCTACGCCCGGCCGTAGGGAGGCAGCGGACACGCGGCGGGGCCGGACGGTGATCCGTCCGGCCCCGCCGCGTACGCCCGCTCGGAACGTCAGAACTTGTTCTTGGGCGTCAGCCCCAGGGACATGCCGGACAGGCCGCGCCGGCGGCCGCCGAGCTTGCCGGCCACGGCGCGCAGGGCGGCGCCGGCCGGGGAGTCGGGGGCGGCGAGCACGACCGGGCGGCCGTCGTCGCCGCCCTCGCGCAGCCGGACGTCGATCGGGATCGAGCCGAGCACCGGGACGGTGGCGCCGACGGTGCGGGTCAGCGCGTCGGCGACGGTCTGGCCGCCGCCGGTGCCGAAGACGTCGATCATCTCGTCGCAGTGCGGGCACGGCATGCCGGACATGTTCTCGATCACGCCGACGATCTTCTGGTGGGTCTGCACCGCGATGGTGCCGGCCCGCTCGGCCACCTCGGCGGCGGCCATCTGCGGGGTGGTGACGATCAGGATCTCCGCGTTGGGGACCAGCTGGGCCACCGAGATCGCGATGTCGCCGGTGCCGGGCGGCAGGTCCAGCAGCAGCACGTCCAGGTCGCCCCAGTAGACGTCGGCCAGGAACTGCTGCAGCGCGCGGTGCAGCATCGGGCCGCGCCAGACCACCGGGGCGTTGCCCGGGGTGAACATGCCGATCGAGATGACCTTCACGCCGTTCGCCTGCGGCGGCATGATCATGTCCTGGACCTGGGTGGGCCGGCCCTCGACGCCCAGCATGCGCGGCACGCTGTGGCCGTAGATGTCGGCGTCCACGACGGCGACCTTCAACCCGTCCGCGGCCATCGCGGCGGCCAGGTTGACGGTCACCGAGGACTTGCCGACGCCGCCCTTGCCGGAGGCGACGGCGTAGACCCGGGTCAGCGTGCCCGGCTTGGCGAACGGGATCTCCCGCTCGGGGGCACCGCCGCGCAGCAGCTGGGAGAGCTCCTTGCGCTGCTCGTCGCTCATCACGTCGAGTTCGACCTCGACGCCGGTCACCCCGGGCACCCGGCCGACCGCGTCACGGACCCGGGTGACGATGGTGTCGCGCATCGGACAGCCGGAGACGGTCAGGTAGACCGCGACGCGCACCGCGCCGTCCTCGGCGATCCCGACCGATTTCACCATGCCGATCTCGGTGATCGGACGGTTGATCTCCGGGTCGTTGACGGTCGCCAGCGCCTGGCGTACGGAGTCCTCCGTGACGCCGGCCGCGACCTCTGTCTCGTTGGCCATGCCTTGATGGTACGGCTCCGGGCGAACCGCTTAACCGGCCGGTAGCGTGCCGCCGGTCACAACGCCTCGGAGGCGCCCCGCCGTTCGTCGATCTCCTTGAGCAGCGACTGGAGCTCGGACCGGATGAAGTCCCGGGTGGCCACCTCGCCGAGCCCGTGCCGCAGGGCCGCGACCTCGCGGGCCAGGTACTCGGTGTCGGCGATGTTGCGGTCGCTGCGGGCCCGGTCCTGCTCCATGTTGACGCGGTCCCGGTTGTCCTGCCGGTTCTGCGCCAGCAGGATCAGCGGCGCCGCGTAGGAGGCCTGGAGCGACAGCACCAGGGTCAGGAAGATGAACGGGTACTCGTCGAAGCGCGCGTCCGAGGGCAGCATGGTGTTCCACAGCACCCAGACGATGATCACCACCGTCATCCAGACGATGAACCGCCCGGTGCCGAGGAAGCGGGCGATCCGCTCCGACAGCACGCCGAAGGCCTCGGGGTCGTAGGACGGCAGGGTCAGCAGGCCGGGCCGCGCGGTGCGGGGCTGGTCGAGCCGGGTGCGGTTGGAGCCGGTGATCGGGGAGGTCTCCAGGCGCTCCCGGCCGCCGCCCTCGCGGGTGCGCAGTTCGCGCAGCTGGCGCAGCTCCCGCAGTTCGCCCTGCAGGCGCCGGCGGGCGGACTCGCCCCGCCGGCCGTTGCGGTCACCGTCCACCGTGCACCTCGTCTCTGTCGTCGTCCCCGGCGTGCAGCGCGGCGTCGCGCCAGTCCTCGGGCAGCAGGTGGTCGAGCACGTCGTCGACGGTCACCGCGCCGAGCAGGTGGTCGGCCTCGTCCACGACCGGCGCGGCCACCAGGTTGTACGTCGCCAGGTAGCTGGTGACCAGGGACAGCGGGGTGTCCGGCGGCAGCGCGTCCAGGTCGTCGTCCACCAGCGAGCCGACCAGGACGTACGGGGGCTCGCGCAGCAGCCGCTGGAAGTGCACCGCGCCCAGGTACTTGCCGGTCGGGGTCTCGTTCGGCGGCCGGCAGACGTACACCTGGGCGGCCAGCGCGGGCTTGTGGTCGCGGATCCGGATCCGGGCCAGCGCCTCGGCGACCGTCGCGTCCGGCTCCAGGACGATCGGCTCGGTGGTCATCAGACCGCCGGCGGTGTCCTCCTCGTAGGAGAGCAGCCGGCGGACCGGCTCGGCCTCCTCCGGCTCCATCAGGCCGAGCAGCCGCTCGGCCTCGTCGCCGGGCAGTTCGGAGAGCAGGTCGGCGGCGTCGTCCGGGTCCATCGCCTCCAGGACGTCGGCCGCCCGCTCCCCCTGGAGCTTGCCGATGATCTCGACCTGGTCGTCCTCGGGCAGCTCCTCCAGGACGTCCGCGAGCCGCTCGTCCGGCAGCGCGGCGGCCACCTCGGCGCGGCGCTTGGCCGACAGGTGGTGCATCACGCTGGCGAGGTCGGCCGGGCGCAGCTGCTCGAAGGTGGCGAGCAGGTTGGCCGCGCCCTGGTCCTGCTCGGGCAGCGCGAAGCCGGTGACGTCCTGCCAGTCCAGGGTGAGCCGCTCGCCCTTGCCCTTGCGCAGCCGGGTGGCCCGGCCGACCTGGACGAAGACCTTGCTGACCTCCCACTCGCGCAGCCGGGTCTGCACCATGCCGACGTCCAGCACGGTGACGTCCTCGGCGGTCTTGGACCAGGTGACGGTGCGGTCCAGCAGCTCGGCCAGCACCAGGGTCTCGGACGGCCGCTGCTCGAACCGGCGCAGGTTGATCAGGCCGGTGGTGAGCACCTGGCCGGACTCCAGGCTGGTCACCCTGGTCATCGGCAGGAAGATCCGACGCCGGGCGACGACCTCGACCACCAGGCCGAGCACCAGCGGGGGGCGGCCGCCGAGGCGCAGCGAGACGACCACGTCGCGGACCCGCCCGACCTGGTCGCCGTTCGGGTCGAACACCGCGACGGCGGAGAGGTGGGAGATGAAGACCCGGCTTCCTGGCCCTGCCATGAACTCCCTCGACTCCCTCGACCCTGCCCGAGCGGTCCGACCTGCTCGGCGCCGTACGGTGTGCACCGGGGCGCACGTCCGGCCAAGGCTACCCGCGCCGCGTGCACCCGGCCCGGTGAGGCACGGTAGCGGGCCCAGGCGTCCTCGGCATGAACCTTTAACGGCGCTTGAACAGCAGTTTGGGCAGTCCGGCGGGGATCGGGCGGCGGGTGGTGGCCGGGGTGGGCATCGGCTCGGCGGCGTGCGAGCCGTCCGGCATGGCGCCCGGACGCTCGGTCAGCGCCCCGGCCGGGCGCAGCCGCAGCACCCGGCACTCGCGGGCCCAGCGCTCGGTGATGGTGTCCGTGTCGGGCGCGTTCAGCCGCTTGCCCTTGAGTTCCTCGACGGCGCCCAGCCAGGCCTCGCCGTTCGGCGCCAGCTCGACCACCTCGGCGGCCCAGCCGGTCAGCCGGCCGCCCTTGTCCTTGCTGCGCACGGTGATCACGGCGCGGGCGCCCGGGGTCAGGCCGTGCAGGGGCTGCTCGCCGCCCCCGCCGACGACCACCACGGCGCCGTCGTGCCAGGCGTGCCACAGCGGGCGGGCCTGCGCCTCGCCGTCCGCGCGCACCCAGAGCAGTCCGGACTTCTTCGCGGCCTCCTCCAGCAGGGCCTGGTCGAGGAAGTCGTCGGCGACGGGGGCGGCGGAGTTGCGGTCCATGGCGGACAGCGTACGGGCTCGCCGCCCGCGCCCGCCCGGCCGGACGTCTCAGCCTCCGGGCGACAGTTCCATTGACGGCCCACGGGCCTTACCGTATGAGCGCCCCGCCCCCGCGACCAGCGAAGGAGCGCCGTGCCCGCCGCCCGGCCCGCGACCACCCCCGCCCCTGCCACCGCCGCCGACCAGCGGCCCGCGCACCCGCTCCCCACCGCCGACCTGCTGCTGCTCGCCGTCTCGATCGGCGGCATCTCCTTCTCCGGCCCGCTGATCTCCGCCACCGCCGCGCCCGCGCTGGCCATCGCCTTCTGGCGCAACGTCATGTCGGTCGGCGCCCTGGGTCCGTACGCGCTGCTGCGCCACCGCGCCGAGCTGCGCGGGATCGGCCGGCGGGCGCTGCTGCTCGCGGTCGCCGCCGGGGTGCTGCTCGCGGTGCACTTCGCGCTCTGGATGCCCAGCCTGCGGATGACCTCGGTGGCCTCCGCGACCGCCCTGGTCACCACCACCCCGCTGTGGACGATCCTGCTGATGCGGCTGTTCGGCGTCCGTGCGCCGAGGATGGTCTGGCTCGGGACGGTCGTCGCCTTCGCCGGTGTGCTGGTGCTGACCGGCGTCGACCTCTCGATGTCCCCGCGCGCCCTGCTCGGCGACGCCCTCGCGCTCGCCGCGGGCCTGGCCGCGGCCGGGTACATGCTGCTGGGCGCGGAGGTCCGCAGGACGGTCAGCACCACCGCGTACACGCTGGTCTGCTACACGACCACGGCGGTCGGCCTGCTGGTGATCTGCCTGGCCACCGGTACGCGGCTGTCCGGCTGGTCGGCCGGGGCCTGGTGGCAGATCGTGCTGCTGATGGTCACCGCGCAGCTGCTCGGGCACTCGCTGAGCAACCGGGTGGTGCGCACCCTCGGCCCGTCGATCACCTCCACCGCGATCCTGCTGGAGACCCCGGGCGCGGCCCTGATCGCCGCGCTCTGGCTCGGCCAGTGGCCCCCGGCGGCGGCGTACCCGGCGGTGGTGCTGATCCTGCTCGGCCTGGTCCTGGTCGCCCGCGGCGGGCGGCGCTGACGCCCCCGCGGGGGCGGGGCCTGGGGACGGGGCCCTGGGGGCGCTACAGCCAGCCGTTGCGGCGGAAGCCCCGGTACATCCCGACGCAGATCACCGCGATCGCGGTGAGCACCAGCGGGTAGCCGTAGGCGTGGTGCAGTTCGGGCATGTAGTCGAAGTTCATGCCGTACACGCCGGTGATCATGGTGGGCACCGCGAAGATCGCCGCCCAGGCGGTGATCTTGCGCATGTCCTCGTTCTGCGCCACCGACACCTGCGCCAGGTTGGCCTGGAGCAGCGAGTTCAGCAGTTCGTCGAAGCCGTGCACCTGCTCGGTGACCCGGGCCAGGTGGTCGGCGACGTCCCGGAAGTACTTCTGGATGTCCGGGTCGACCAGGCCCTGCTGCGGCTCGGACAGCTGCTGCATCGGGCGCAGCAGCGGTGCCACCGCGCGCTTGAACTCCAGTACCTCGCGCTTGAGTTGGTAGACCCGGCCGACGTCCGCGGTGCGCGCGCCCTTGGCCGAGAAGACGCCGTACTCGATCTCGTCCACGTCGTTCTGCAGCCGCTCGGCGACCAGCAGGTAGTTGTCCACCACGTGGTCGGCGATCGCGTGCAGCACCGCGGCCGGGCCCTTGGCGAGCAGCCCGGCCTCGTCCGCGTCCGCCTCCAGGCGGTGCCGCAGCTCCTGCAGCGAGCCGTGGCCGCCGTGCCGGACGGTGATCACGAAGTCCCGGCCGGCGAAGACCATCAGCTCGCCGGTCTCCACCACCTCGCTGGTGGGCGTGAGTTGGTCGTGCTCGACGTAGCGGATGGTCTTGAAGACGGCGAACAGCACGTCGTCGTAGCGCTCCACCTTGGGCCGCTGGTGGGCGTGCACCGCGTCCTCCACCGCGAGCGGGTGCAGGCCGAACCGCTGGGCGATCCCCTCGAACTCGGCCCCGGTCGGCTCGTGCAGCCCGATCCAGCTGAACGACCCGGCGGTGTCCGGGAGTTGGTGCGCGGCCTTGACCCGGCGGGCGGCCTCGCGGGGGCTGCAGGTCTCGCCGTTGCGCCGGCCGTGCTGGTAGACCGCGCAGTCCACGACCGCCGAGCCGGCGCCCTCGGGCACGGCGTCGTACGGCCCGACGGCGCCCCGGCGGCGGTTGGTGCGGACGGCGGCGCGCAGGCTGTTGATCATCGACATGACAGGCTCCCTGGGGCAGGAGCCGTCGCACGGTGGCGCGGAGGGGACGCGGAAGGGCCGTGGTGCGACGGCGAGGAACACCGGTGAAGGGGACGAGGGGTGCTCTCCCGGCCGGTCCGTCCGCCGCCGACCCGCGCCCGGGCCACTAGGGCTCGGTCAGCCGCTGAGGCCTGCGGGGCGGGAAGTGCGGGGAAGTCGGGGCCGGGCAGAGCTGCCGGTACTGCATGGTCGGCCGGTATCCACCGCAACCACCTCCTTCGCTCGCCGCCCCGGGACCTGCGATCCCGGTGGCCAGTCGCTCACCCTAACATCTGACCGGGCATCGGTGCCCCGGGGTTTCCCCGGCCTTCGCCCGTACGCCCCCGCGCGGACGCCGGGGCGGCCCGGGTTACGCTCACCGGCATGGCGCACGACTTCCCGTCCTTCGGCGACCCCCACGGCGGCAGCTCCCCGGACCTCACCCGGGAGGCGGTGCTGGCGGCCGTCGAGGCCCGGCTGATCTCCACCTTCGGCGAGCCGAGCGGCCGCGCCGCCGTCACCTTCCTGGGCACCGACCGGATCGAGGTGCTGCGCTTCGGCCCGGACGCCGACGGCCTGGTCCGCTACGCGACGCTCGGAATGGCGGCCGCCCCGATGGCCGACCCGACCCAGCCGGTCGCCGACCAGCTGCGCGGACCGCGCGCCGAACTGGTGCTGACGGTGCGCGGCGGGCGCGACGGCGTGCTGCGCAGCCTCGCCACCTTCGCCGCGACGCCGCAGGTCGAGGGCCTGGTGGTGGCCCCGGGCGGCTCGCTGGACCTCGGTGCCCCGCTCTGGGAGGGCGCCCCGTTCACCTCGGTGCTGGCCGCCGAGCCGGGCGGGCTGGTCGAGGACCTGGAACTTGCCGAGCCCGCCGAGCCGGTGCGCTTCCTGCCGCTGCTGCCGATGACGCCCAACGAGGCGGGCTGGAAGCGGGTGCACGGCGCGGCCGCGCTCCAGGAGCGCTGGCTGGACCAGGGCACCGACCTGCGCGACCCGCAGCGGCGCGGCGTCAAGCTCGACTGACTCCCGGCCCGGCGCCGGCCCCCGGCCCCCGGCCCGCAGGGCGCACGGGCGGCCCGCCCGCCCCACCGCGCCCCGGTGCGCCGGAGCGCGGCCCCGCCCGCCGTCAGCGCTCGATCGGCTTCGCCCCGGTGGCCTGGGCCAGCAGGGCCTCGTACACCCCGGGGTCGGTGGTGTGCTCGCCGAGCCGGACGGTCTTGCGGCTGCCGTGGTAGTCGCTGGAGCCGGTGACCAGCAGGCCGAGGTCGCCGGCCAGGCCGCGCAGCCGCTGCCTGGTCTCCTCGTCGTGGTCGGTGTGGTCGACCTCCAGCCCGGCCAGTCCGGCGGCCGCGAGGTCGGCGATCACCCCGTCCGGGACGGTCCGGCCGCGCTTGACCGCGCCGGGGTGGGCGAACACCGGCACCCCGCCGGCCGCCCGGACCAGCCGGACCGCCCGCACCGGGTCGGTCTCGTGCTTGCGGACGTCCGCCCGGCCGCCGTTGGCCAGCCACTGCGGGGTGAAGGCGTCCGAGACGGTGGCCACCACGCCCGCCTCGACCAGCGCGCTGGCGATGTGCGGCCGCCCCACCGAACCGGCCCCGGCGATCCGCTGCACCTGCTCCCAGCTGATGTCCGCGCCGAGCTCCCGGCAGCGCTCGACGACCGCCCGGCCGCGCCGGAACCGGTCGGTGCGCACCAGCTCGCGCTCGGCCGCGAACTCCGGCTCCTCGGGGTCGAACAGGTAGGCCAGCAGGTGCATGCTGACGCCGTCCACCACACAGGACAGTTCGGCGCCGGGGACGACGGTCAGCCGGGTGCCGTCCGGCAGCGCGTGCACGGCGGTGGCGGCCCCGGCGTGCCCGGCGACGGTGTCGTGGTCGGTGAGCGCGACCACGTCGAGGCCGGCCGCGACCGCCGCCGCGACCAGCTCGGCCGGGCTGTCGGTGCCGTCGGAGGCGTTGCTGTGGGCGTGCAGGTCGATGCGCACGGGGCGGACTCCTCGGGCTGGTGGGTGCCGCCCAGGATAGGCCGTCCGGTCCGCCGTCAGCCCAGCAGTCGGGGGGAGAGCGCCCCGCAGGGCAGCAGGTCCAGTTCGGCGCCGGCCTCGCGCAGGTCGGTGAGCACCAGCTCGTCGTACATCACCAGCGCGGACTGCTCGGGCCAGGCGATCGCCCAGAGCCAGAGCCCGCGGGCCTCGCCGACGAACACCGCGCGGTCGGGCGGGGCGTCCGGGACGTGGAACATCGGGGTGGGCCGCCCGGCGGCCATCAGCTTGGCGTCGGCGGGCTTGTAGAGGCCGACCGAGTCGCCCGGGTCGGGGCCGGGCAGTCCGGCGTAGCGGGCGCCGAGCCCGACGCCCAGTTCCTCGGCGACCAGCACCAGTTCGCCGAAGCCGCCGAGCGGGGCGGGCCCGGAGCAGGCGACGGCGGTGGCCCGGGCGCCCGAGACGTCGTCGCCGACGTGGGCGATGCCGGTGTAGAGCCAGCCGACCGGGAGCGGCCAGGGCAGCCAGACGGGGACCTGGGAACGGGCGACGGCGACGCCCAGGGCTTCCACGCTCGGGGGCAGTACGGGCTGCATCGGGTGGACGGCTCCGTGCCGGTCGCACTGCCAGGTGTCCGAAAAAAGACCGGGGGCGCGGACCCGACCGGCGCACCTCGGACAGCTTGGCTCGCCCCTCATAGCCGACAACGCTCCTCCCTCCGGACCGCCGCGTCAAGGACGATCACCCGTACGGACGGCCCGGCGGCACCCTGTCGGTGCTGGACGCCCGGCCGGCGCGGATGGCTTGCGGCGCGGGCGGTTCCCGTTGGGGGATGTCCCGTCGCGGGCGGCGGCAAACGTACCGGGGCCGGGGCTGGTGTCGGAGCCGAGTCGGGGCCGAGTCGGGGCCGAGTCGGGGCCGGGGTCGGTCCGTTCCGGGGCCGGACGCACTGACGCCCCGTCAACGGCGATCGCGGTGACGGGGCGTCAGTCGGGTATCGGTACGTCCGGATCGGACGATCCCGGCTCGTCGGCGGCGGGTGAGGTCTCCCGGTCGGAGGCGCCGCGCTGGGTCAGACGGTCGGGCACGGGCGGATGAGCAGGCGCTCGCCGGTGCGGGCGGCGTCCTGGACGAGCTCGCGGACGGTCTCGGCGTCGGCGATCACGCGGTCGGTCGCGGAGCCGTTGGCGTCGTCCAGTCGGAGGATCTCGAAGCGCATGGGCTTGGTCATGGGCGTCTCCTTTTCGGGCCCCGCGGGGCGGGGCGGTTGCGGCTGAGTCGGTATCAGCCCTTTCGGGGTCCTGCGGATCCGGCGCTGCGGCCGGACCACGCGGGTCGTACGTGTGGCGGTCTGCTGCGGCAAGGGCTCCCCCTGGGCTTGCCTGGTGCGTCCAGTCCCTCGTGAACCACGGTGTCGTGGCGGTGCTACCGGGCCGTTGCCCGTCCGTAACGTCCGGGTTTCGGCTGAAAGGCACCCTGTGGATGTCGCCGATGATTCCCGGACAGAATCAAAGATTACCGTAACTAACGACTTTTGTCCTGTGCCGAGCCCGGTCGAACCTCCGGAAGTGGTACAGACCACGCTGGGGAGCGGGTCGGTCGGGGGGCCGGGCTCAGGCCCAGAACGCGGCCAGCGCCTCGGCCGTGGCGGCCGGCCGCTCGGCGTTGGGGGAGTGGGCCGCGCCCGCGACGACCACCCGGCGGGCGCCCAGCCGCCGCGCCATCGCGCCCTGCTCCGGCACCGGCCAGGCGTAGTCCTGCTCCCCGGACACCACCAGCACCGGCAGCGTCCCGGCCGCCACCGCGGCCAGCTCGTCCACCCGGTCCGGCGCGGCGACCAGGTGCGCGCCGGTGACGGCCAGCGACCGCGGCACGTTGGCCACCCAGCGGCGGTGCAGGAACTCCGCGACCCCCGGCGCCAGGGCGGGCTTCGGCTCCCCGCCGCTCTCGTCCATCTGCCGCATGACCTGCCAGATCTCCTCCAGGCCCATCACCGGCAGGACGTCCAGCAGCATCCTGGTCCGGGCCGCCTCGGCCGGGTCGATCGCGCCCGGCCCGGTGGCCATCAGGGTCAGCGAACGCCACGGCAGCGGGCCCTCCTCGGCGGCCGCGAGCACCGCCTCCCGGACCACCTGGCCGCCGAAGGAGTGCCCCAGCAGGTGCACCGGCCCGCCCTCCGCGGCCAGCACCTCGGTCAGCGCCCGGACGTCGGCGCCCAGCGCGGCCACGGCGTACGCTGCCCCGTCGTCCGGCCCGCCGGTCTCGTACTGACCCCGCTGGTCCACGGCCGTCACCCGGTACCCGGCGGCCGCGAGCGGCGCGAGCAGCGCGATGAAGTCCTCCTTGCTGCCGGTGAACCCCGGCACCAGCAGAGCCGAGCCGCGTACCGGGCCGTCCGGCTCCGCGCGCAGCGCCGCGAACTCCCCGCGCCCGGTCGGCACGCGCTCCGCCCGGGCGCAGCGGGGCAGGTCCAGGAACGGCGGAGTACTCATGAGCGGGTTCCCTCCCGGGGCAGGCGACGCCCCGAGCCTATGCCGTCCTGGCACCCCCTCCCACCAGGGGGGACGTCCGGGAACGCCCGAGGGGGCGGCCCGACCGTGTGACGG
>NZ_JBHWIV010000133.1:0-16023 GCF_042731675.1 Kitasatospora sp. NPDC059827
CCTTCCAGCGGGCCCTCCGGGCGCTTCGTTCTTTCGTGTTTCCAGCTTACCAGATGTTTTCCGCTCCGTTTTCCGGAGTTTCATTCATCCGATTTTCCGAACTGGTCGGGCCGCTTTTCGCGACGACCACCACTTTAGCGCATTTCAAGAGTGACTCGAAATTCACGATCACACCCTGTCGACGGATATGCCGACGAACCCAATTGAATGGGCTTCGAAGTGTGAGAGTGGGTCTTGCTGAGTGGGGTGGCCGCTCCAGCGACTCGTTCAACACTAGGCCACCTGGAGGACATCGTCAAACGTCGAGGGCGGGATCCGGCTGGATCCCGCCCTCGATCGTCGAAGCCGCAGCTCGGCGGCGTCGGTTTTCAGTCACTCGGTCCTTCGGCGGCTCGGTCACTCAACCGAGTCGGCCGGCTCGGCCGCCACCGCCGACGACGCCGGCACCAGCTCCGCCGCCGCCAGGTTCCGCTTGCCGCGCCGCAGCACGAGCCAGCGCCCGTGCAGCAGATCGGCCTCGGTCGGCACCGCCTCCTCGTCCGTCACCTTGACGTTGTTGAGGTAGGCGCCGCCCTCCTTGACCGTCCGACGGGCGGCCGAGCGGCTCGGCGCCAGGCCGACCGCGACCAGCAGGTCGACGATCGGCTGGAGTTCGGCGGTCTCGGCCTTCGGGACCTCGGCGAGGGCCGCGGCCAGGGTCGGGGCCTCCAGGTCGGCCAGGTCGCCCTGCCCGAACAGTGCCTTGGACGCGGCGACCGCGCGCTCGTACTGCTCGGCGCCGTGCACCAGCGTGGTGAGCTCCTCGGCCAGGGCGCGCTGGGCGAGGCGGGCGGCGGGGCGCTCGGTGGTCTCGCGCTCCAGCTCCTCGATCTCCTCCTTCGAGCGGAAGCTGAAGATCCGCAGGAAGTTGGAGACGTCCCGGTCGTCCGCGTTCAGCCAGAACTGGTAGAAGGCGTACGGGGTGGTCAGCTCGGGGTCGAGCCAGACCGTGCCGGACTCGGTCTTGCCGAACTTGGTGCCGTCGGCCTTGACGATCAGCGGCGTGGCCAGCGCGTGCACGGACTTGGCGTCGGCCTTGCGGATCAGGTCGGTGCCGGCCGTGAGGTTGCCCCACTGGTCGCTGCCGCCGGTCTGCAGGGTGCAGCCGTAGCGGCGGTTCAGCTCCAGGTAGTCCATGCCCTGGAGGATCTGGTAGCTGAACTCGGTGTAGCTGATGCCCGCGTCGGAGTTGAGGCGTCGGGCGACGGCCTCCTTGGCGATCATGTTGTTGACGCGGAAGTACTTGCCGACGTCGCGCAGCAGGCTGATCGCCGACATCCCGGAGGTCCAGTCCAGGTTGTTGACCATGCGCGCCGCGTACGGGCCCTCGAAGTCGAGGAAGCGCGAGATCTGGCCGCGCAGGCGCTCGACCCAGGCGGCCACCGTCTCGGGGTCGTTGAGCACGCGCTCGGCGGTGGGCTTCGGGTCGCCGATCAGGCCGGTGGCGCCACCGACCAGGCCGAGCGGGAGGTTCCCCGCCTGCTGGATGCGGCGCATGGTGAGGATCTGCACCAGGTTGCCGAGGTGCAGGCTGGGGGCCGTCGGGTCGAAGCCGCAATAGAACGTGACCGGGCCGTCCGCGAACGCCTTGCGCAGTGCGTCCTCGTCGGTGGACAGGGCGATCAGCCCACGCCACTGCAGCTCGTCGACGATGTCCGTCACGGTCACGCTTCTCCTTCGATCGGGCGTCCGCCCGTTGTCGGCCCGGTTCGGTTCGGTCGGGCCCCGGGTCGGTACGACTCCAGCCTGATAGAGCCTACGCGGTTCCGGCCAGCGAGTTTTCCCCGAGGCACCGGGTCGGTCGGCCGGGGTCCCACCCCCGGGTTCCTCCCCGATACCGGAAATTCCGTTGTTAGTCGGCTGTGGGCCCATTCAGAGTGGTTTCACCGCCGCGCGGCGGCAGTGACGTGTGTGGAGACGGTCGTGCCGCCGTGGCACGCCCGTGGGAAGGGTGTGCCGAGTGCGCAACACGCTGGTTCTGAACGCGAGCTACGAGCCCCTGACGACGGTGTCGCTCCAGCGCGCCGTCGTCCTGGTGCTCCAGGACAAGGCGGTGGTGGAGCAGGCGCATCCGTTGCGCTCGATCCGGGGTACCGGTGTAGCCGTTCCGGTGCCCCGGGTGATCAGACTGCAGAGGTACGTGAGGGTGCCGTTCCGACAACAGGCCCCGTGGTCGCGGCGGGGTGTCCTGGCCAGGGACCAACACCTGTGCGCGTACTGCGGGCACCGGGCCACCACGGTGGACCACCTGCACCCCAAGTCACGCGGTGGCGAGGACAGTTGGCTGAACACCGTGGCCGCGTGCGCCGAGGACAACCAGCGCAAGGCCGACCGGACACCCGAGCAGGCCGGGATGAAGCTGCTCCGGCGCCCGTTCGTCCCGACGCCCCAGGCCACTCTGATGCTGGCGCTCGGCCTGCGCGGCTCGGAGGCCCGGGAGCTCGCCGACTGGCTGCCGGCCGTACCGGGGCAACCCGTCACGGCGGCCTAGCAAAGGAGTAGCGAAGGCCCGGCGCCATCCCGGCGACGGCCCGGCCACCCACGCGGCCGGGCCCCGCGGGCTCAGCCCTTCGCCTGGAAGCCCGCGGCCGTGCCGTAGTTGGCCGCATGCTCGGGCACCACGACCACCTGCCCGCCACCGATCAGCACCCGCCCGGAGAGCAGCAGCGAGCCGGTGCCGGACGGGAAGTTGCCGCCGACCGCCTCCTGGCCGCCCGCCAGCGGGAAGCGGCCGAGGCGGGCGGGCTGGTCGCGGCGCTCGTCGGCGGCCAGCACCAGCGAGCCGCCGTCGATGCCGACGGCCCGGGCGGTGCCCTTGGCGGCGGTCGGCGCCTTCCAGCGCTGCTTGCCGGTGTCCAGGTCGTAGCCGACCGCGGACACCGGCCCGCCCGGGTTCGCCGGGGTCATCGCGGCCACCATCGTGCGGCCCTCGAAGAAGACCTCGGGGGTGGCCGAAAACGTTCCGTGGGTGAGGACCAGTCGGCCGCCGTCGGTGACCACCGGGATCTCGGCGGCCGGGTCGCCGGCCGGCCCCCAGGCGAACACCCGGTCGTCCTCGGGCTTCGCTCCGGTGGTGAGCACCACGGAGGGTTCGGCGGAGAGCACGGTAACGGTCTTCGGCTGGTTGTTCAGGCCCCGCCACCAGCCGACCTTGCCGTCCGCCGCGTTCAGCGAGACGGCCTGGTCGGCGGGCGTGGAGTCGGCGCAGGTCGAGGCGACCAGCACGGTCTTTCCGGTGACGCCGCCGGACAGGGTGCAGAACTTGCCCTGGCCGGTGTACTGCCAGACGTCCTTCCCGTCGGCCGACGCCCAGGCCACCGCCCGGTCGTCGCCGACCGCGATCACCATGTCCTCGGTGACGCCGATCCGCGCCGAGTAGGCGCCCTTGGCGTCCGAGACGGTCTTGGTCCAGGCGGTCTTGCCGGTCTTGGTGTCCACGGCGGCGACCAGCGTGCAGGGGCTCTTCGGGTCGGCCTGCGGCCGGAACAGGGCGACGCCCAGCCCGGCCTGGTTCACGCCCGCCGACAGTCCGCACGGGACGGCCCCGGCCGCCGGGGGCTCGACCGACCAGGTCGGCTTGCCCGCCGTCCGGTCGTAGGCGTGCACGCCGGAGCCGTCGGCGCGGACCACCGCGTCGGCCAGCAGCCAGCTGCCGACCAGCGTGTCGTCACCCGCGGGCTGCGCGGCGGCGACGGGCTGCGCGGACCAGGCCTTGGTGTGCGCCACCGCGAACCCGGGCTCGCCTCCGCTGCTCGCCGCCGCACTGCCGCCGCCCTCGGCACCGACCGTCAGCGCCGCGGTTATCAGCACACCGAGCGCCGCCACCCCGGCACCGGCCCGCACCAGCAGGGCCCGTCGACTGGGCACGTGCTCCCCGGTCAGGACGGCCGACCGGACCTTGTCCACCAGCGAGGAAGCGCCGGCGGAAGCGGAAGACGAAGACGACGAGGAAGCGGAAGCGCCGCCACCGCGCCGGCCCGCCCGCGAGCGCCCGGCGGATGCGGCGGGCTCAGCGGGCTCAGCCGGCTCGGCAGGCACGGCACCGTGGTCACCGGTCTCCCCCACCGCGGTCGCCGGCTCCGCCGGGGATTCCTCCAGCCGCACGTACCCGTCGGCCGAGTACTCCGCCCCCGCCGGGACGTACAGTCCGTCCGCGACCGGTCGCTCCTGCGGCTCGGCGGCGTACGGCTGCTGCCCGTGGCCCGGGAACTCCGGGTGCTCCGAGTACTCCGGGTACCCGGAGTGCGGCTGCTGGTACGGCTGCCCCTGGGCGTACCCGCCCTCGACGTAGCCGGTCTGCCCGTAGCCGCCCTGCTGGTCGTAGGTCGGCTGCCAGTGACCGCCCGGCTGCTCGTGGTGCGCCGCCTGCGGCCACTGCCCGTGCGACTCCGGCTGCGGCTGCGACGACTGCTGCTGCCACTGCGCCTGCTGTTGCTGGTCGTGGTACCCCGGCCAGTTCTGCTGCGAGCCCTGGGGGTACCACGGCTGCTGCTGGGCGTGGGGGTCTCCGAAGGGCTCCTGCGCCACCGTTCCGTCCCTCCCTGCCCCCGCTGCCTGCCGATTGCGGCAGTCAGCATCTCACGCCCGCCCCGGCCGACCGCCCGGCCCCTGGGCACGGGCCGGAACGGGCCGGAGCGGGCAGGCACGGACAGACACGGACAGGCGCGGGCCCGGACCAGGGCAGAGCGACCCTCAGGCCGCGGACTCCGCGCGCAGGGCCTCGTCGATCCGGGCGGCGAGGGTGAAGTCCAGGCCGGTGAGACCGCCGGCGCTGTGCGTGGACAGCACGAAGCGCAGGGTGCGCCAGCGGATGTCGACGTCGGGGTGGTGGTCGAGCGCCTCGGCCTGTTCGGCGACGGCGACGACCACCCGGATCGCGGCCGGGAAGTCGGGGGCGTCGGCGCTGCGGACGATGCTGTCGCCGTCCCGGCGCCACAGCGGCACGGCCGCCAGGGCCGCCACGGTCTCGTCCTCGCTCAGTCGGGCCCTGCTGCTCATCGGTGCGCTCCGGGGGTCGTCGGTCGGACCGGCGGGGTGCCGGTCGGGCGGGGTGCCGGTCAGGCGGCCTTCCGACGCGGACGGACCACCAGTTCGCCGCCGCAGTTGGGGCAGTTGGCGGCCATGGCCTCGGTGCAGTCGGCGCAGAAGGTGCACTCGAAGGAACATATCGAGGCGGGGCCGTCGGCGGTCAGCGACACCTCACAGCGCTCGCAGATCTCGCGCATCTCCAGGGCCATGGCACACTCTCCGGTTCACGGACGACGGTTCGGTCGGTCGTACGATCCCACAGCCGTCCGAAGCCCGGTCAACTCAGCTCAGCAGCAGCTTGGTGACGGCCGCGAGCCCGACCACCACGATGACCCCGCGCAGCGCGGCCGGCGGGAGGCGGCGGCCGACCTTGGCGCCGATCAGGCCGCCGACCAGCGAGCCCGCCGCGATCAGCCCGGCGGCCGTCCAGTTCACCGTCGAGGTGAACAGGAAGAACAGGGCGGCGACCCCGTTGACGATCAGCGCCAGCGCGTTCTTCACCGCGTTGATCCGCTGCAGCTCCTCCTGGAGCAGCATGCCCATCAGCGCCATCAGCAGGACGCCCTGGGCGGCACCGAAGTAGCCGCCGTAGATGCCGGTGAGGAACACCCCGGCCAGTAGCACCGGGCCGCCGTCCGGATCGCCGTCGGCGCGCCGCCGGGCCGCGACGGCCTTGGCCACCCGGGGCTGGACCACCACCAGGACGAGGGCGAGCAGGATCAGCGCCGGGACGATCGCGTCGAAGGCGCCGCTGGGCAGTCTGGTCAGCAGCAGCGCGCCGAGCAGCCCGCCGAGCAGCGAGGCGGTGCCCATCCGGCGCAGCCGGCGGCCCTGGCCGGCCAGTTCGCGGCGGTAGCCGAACACGCCGCTGAGCGAACCGGGCACCAGGCCGAAGGAGTTGGAGATGTTGGCGGTCACCGGCGGGATGCCGACCGCGAGCAGGACCGGGAAGGTGATCAGGGTGCCGGAGCCGACGATCACGTTGATCATCCCGGCGCCGACGCCGGCCACCAGGACGGCGATCGCCTCCCAGAGCGTCATGGGTCACCCCTCCTCGCGGTCCTGTCCGAGGGGATCATGCCGGACGGCGCACCGGCCCGACCAGGCCCGACCACCATTCGGGACGTACGCCACACCGCCGGGGCAGCACGCGGGACGCCGCCCGGGCGCCGACCGGAGAAACAGCGGGGCCCGCCACCAGCAGGCAGCGGGCCCCGACCGGAGGACCGGACCGACCACTCCGGACCGATCACTCCGGTCCGATCACTCCGGTCCGATCACTCCGGGTCGGTCACTCCGGACCGATCACTCCGGGTCGATCTTGCGGTACTCCCGCGCCGGGTCCACCCGGGGGCGGGCGGCGCCCTTCTCCACGTCCACCGGCCGCGGCCCGGCCGCCGGGTCCAGCGGCACCTGGGTCGCCGCCGGGGGCGCCTGGGGGACGCTCGGCGCGGCCACCGCGCCGCCGTTCATCCCGCCGCCGTTGCCGGTCAGGCCGCCGAAGGCCCCGCCGAGGCCCTTGAGCGCGTCGCCGACCTCGCTGGGGATGATCCAGAGCTTGTTGGAGTCGCCCTTGGCCAGCTCGGGCAGGGTCTGCAGGTACTGGTAGGCGAGCAGCTTCTGGTCGGCGTCGCCGTCGTGGATGGCCTCGAAGACCGTCCGGATCGCGGCCGCCTCACCGTCGGCGCGCAGCACCGCGGCCTGCGCCTCACCCTCGGCCCGGAGCACGTCCGCCTGCTTCTCACCCTCGGCCTTGAGGATCTGCGCCTGGCGCTGGCCCTCGGCGGTGAGGATCGCGGCGCGCTTGTCACGGTCGGCGCGCATCTGCTTCTCCATCGAGTCCTGGATGGAGGTCGGCGGCTCGATCGCCTTGAGCTCGACGCGGTTGACCCGGATGCCCCACTTGCCGGTGGCCTCGTCCAGCACGCCGCGCAGACCGGCGTTGATGACCTCGCGCGAGGTCAGGGTGGACTCCAGGTCCATCGAGCCGATGATGTTGCGCAGCGTGGTGACGGTCAGCTGCTCGATGGCCTGGATGTAGCTGGCGACCTCGTAGGTGGCGGCCCGGGGGTCGGTGACCTGGTAGTAGATGACGGTGTCGATGTTGACGACCAGGTTGTCCTGGGTGATCACCGGCTGGGGCGGGAACGGGACGACCTGCTCACGCAGGTCGATCCGGTTGCGGACCCGGTCGATGAACGGCACGACGATGTTCAGCCCCGCGTTGAGCGTCCGGGTGTAGCGGCCGAAGCGCTCCACGATCGCGGCGCTGGCCTGCGGGATGACCTGGATCGTCTTGATCAGCGCGATGAAGGCCACCACGACCAGGACGACCAAAACGATAAGGACGGGTTCCACGGACTCTCCCCTAGACGACCAGGGCGGTCGCGCCCTGGATTTCGACGACGTCGACCTGCTGCCCGGGCTGGTAGACCTGGTCCGGGTGGAGCGCGCGGGCCGACCAGATCTCACCGTTGAGCTTGATCCGACCGCCCTCCCCGTCGACGGTTTCCGCGACGACCGCGGTGGCGCCCTGCAGCGCCTCGATGCCCATCTTGACCTGCGGGCCCTTCTGGAGCTGCCGGTAGGCGATCGGCCGGACGAAGGCCACCAGTGCGACCGAGACCACCAGGAAGGTCACGGCCTGGAGGACCACCCCCGCGCCCAGTCCGGCCGCGCCGGAGGCCACGAGCGCGCCGATCGCGAACATGGCGAACTCCGGCATCGCGGTGAGCACCAGCGGTATGCCGAGCGCTGCGGCGGCCAGGAGCCACCAGGTCCAACTGTCCACACGACCATCCTAGGGAGCGAAGGGCCTTCGAGGCGGACAGTTCCCGCAGGTCGAGGGGCGGAAACCGGTCGCACGTGCGACCGGTTCCGACAGCCTCGGTTAGGGCCGACCCGGGGTCAGCCCAGCGGCAGTCCCTGCGCCGACCAGCGGTCGCCGTGGCGCTCCAGGGTGAGCGGCAGGCCGAAGCACTTGGAGAGGTTGCGGGCGGTCAGCTCGGTGTCGATCGGGCCGGCCGTGAGCACCCTGCCCTGGCGGATCATCAGCACGTGGGTGAAGCCGGGGGCGATCTCCTCGACGTGGTGGGTGACCATCGCCATGGCCGGCGCGAACTCGTCCTGGGCCAGCGCGCCGAGCCGGCGGACCAGGTCCTCCCGGCCGCCGAGGTCCAGGCCGGCCGCCGGCTCGTCGAGCAGCAGCAGCTCGGGGTCGGTCATCAGGGCGCGGGCGATCAGGGTGCGCTTGCGCTCGCCCTCGGAGAGGGTGCCGAACTTGCGGCCGGTCAGGCCGGCCATGCCCATCCGGTCGAGCAGCGCGAGGGCGCGGCCCTCGTCGGACTGCTCGTAGGACTCCTGCCAGCTGACCGTCATGCCGTACGCCGCGGTGAGCACGGTCTGCAGCACGGTCTGCTCGGCCGGCAGCTTGTCGAACATCGAGGCGCCGGCCAGGCCGATCCGGGAGCGCAGCTCGAAGACGTCGATCTCGCCCAGCTTCTCGCCCAGCACCGAGACCTTGCCCGAGGTCGGGAAGAGGTACGAGGAGGCGATCTGCAGCAGGGTGGTCTTGCCGGCGCCGTTCGGGCCCAGGATGACCCAGCGCTCACCCTCGGAGATGGACCACGAGACCTGGTCGACCAGCGCGCGCCCCTCCCGGACCACGGATACGTCCACCAGCTCCAGCACGTCGCTCATGCCCACGCCTTCCCCAAATACCAAAAATGTCGGCCGTCGGTGCGGGCGGCGGACCGACCCCGGCAGCCGGTGGGCACGGGATGGGTGCGCCGCACGCGCATGGGCAAACCTACGCCACGCGGATGACCGCCGATTCCGTAGGCTGGCCGGATGCTCGTGACTCCTGCCGACAATCCGTACGAAGAGCCCCGTTCGGGGCGGCTGACCGCCTGGGGCAACGCTCTGCTGAGCGGCCTGGCGGCGCCGGACGACGCCGCCGAGGCCGTGCTCGGCGCCGACGAGGGCCACCGGGTGACCGGGCTGCCCGGGGACGCCCCGGGCGAGCCGCACGCGCTGACCTGGGCGTTGGGGCGGCTGCGGGTGCTGGGTGTGAAGGGCCTGCGGCTGGCGCTGCCCTCGGCCGGGCACCCGCTGGGCCTGACCGGCCCGGCGGTGTTCAACGAGCGGGCCATGGCGGCCGGCGAGGCCGTGCTCGCGGTCGGCGCACCGCTCGGGCTGGTGCCGGAGATCACGGTGTTCGGTCCGGCGGGCGACCGCTCGGCCACCGTGCTGTGGCGCTGCGCCGAGGTCGGCGACGCCCCGCCGGCGGACGTGCCCTCGCTGCACGAGGCCGAGCGCGAGCTGGCGGAGGGGCTGCGCGAGGCGACCGTCCTGCTGGCCGGGCTGGACGTGGCGGGCGCGGGCCCGGAGGCGCTGCGCGCCCTGGAGGCGTACCGCCGGCGCGGCCACGCCGAGCTGCTGGCCCCCGGCTACCCGCCGCGCGCCGTCCGGGTGCTGGAGTCGGCCCGCCAGGTGTCCGCCCTGCTGGCGATCGCCGCGGGCGGCCACGGCGCGGCCGTGAGCGCCTCCGAGATGGCCGCCCGGCAGTCGGTGCTGGCCCCGCTGCGGCGCACCGCCCGGCGGGCCCAGGTCGCCGCCTACAACGCCCTGGTGGACGAGCGCGAGGACCACTGACGGTCGCGGGAACGGCGGGGAGGGAACCGCCGGGAGGGAACGGCGGGCGAGGGGCCTCAGGCCCGGGCCTCGCCGTTGCGGACGGCCCACAGCGCGGCCTGGGTGCGGTCGGCGAGGTCCAGCTTCATCAGGATGTTGGAGACGTGGGTCTTCACCGTCTTCTCCGACAGGTGCAGGCTGCGGGCGATCTCCCGGTTGGAGCGGCCGTCGGCGATGTGGCCGAGCACCTCGCGCTCGCGCTCGGTGAGGGTGCCGCCGCGGCCCTGCGGGGCGCGCGGGCCGTCGTCGGCGAGCAGTGCCTCGGCCAGTTCGGGCTGGAGCAGCACGTGGCCGGCGTGCACCGAGCGGATCGCCCCGGCCAGCGCCTCCGGGTCCACGTCCTTGTAGACGTACCCGGCGGCGCCGGCCCGCAGCGCGGGGACCATGGTGCGGTGCTCGGTGAAGCTGGTGACGATCAGGATCCGGGCCCGGCTGCCGCCGTCCTTGAGGGTGCGCAGCGCCTCGATGCCGTCGACGCCGGGCATCTTGAGGTCCATCAGGACGACGTCCGGGTCGAGTTCGCGGGCGCGCTCGACGCCCTCGGCCCCGTCGGCGGCCTCCCCGACCACCTCGATGTCGTCCTGGACCTCCAGGAAGGTGCGCAGCCCGCGGCGGACCACCTGGTGGTCGTCGACCAGCAGGACGCGGATCGACGGCGTGCTCTCAGGCACCGGGGACCTCCATCTCGACGAGCGTCCCCTTGCCGGGGGCGGACTCCAGGGTGAGCGTGCCGCCGACGGCGGCCGCGCGGTCGCGCATCGAGGCCAGGCCGAGGTGGCGGCCGGCCCGGCGGACGGACTCGGGGTCGAAGCCCCGGCCGTCGTCGCGCACCCGCAGCACGGCGCCGCGGGCGGGGGTGCCGGCCAGGGTGACGGTGACCCGGCCGGCGCCGGAGTGGCGCAGCGCGTTGTGCAGCGCCTCCTGGGCGACCCGCAGCAGCGCGGCCTCCTGGGCGGGCGGCAGGGCGCGGACGCCGTCGGCGGCGAAGGCGAGGTCGGCGGTGTGGGCGCGGTCGAGGACCTGCACCTGGGAGGCGAGGGTGGCGCTCAGCCCGTCCTCCTCCAGGGCGGCGGGGCGCAGTTCGACCACCACGGCGCGCAGTTCGTCGGCGGCCTCGGCGGCGAGCCGGGCGACCTCCTCCAGCTCGGCGCGGGCCCGGGCCGGGTCGCGGTCGACGAGTTTGGCGGCGGCCTTGGCGGTCAGCCGCAGCGAGAACAGCTTCTGCGAGACGGCGTCGTGCAGGTCGTGGGCGATCCGGGCGCGCTCGCCGGCCAGGGTGAGTTCGCGGCTGCGTTCGTACAGCCGGGCGTTGGTGAGGGCGAGGGCGGCGTGGGCGGCGAGGATCCGCAGCAGTTCCTCGTCGTGGTCGGTGAACAGGCCGCCGCCGCGCTTGTTGGCGAGGAAGATGACGCCGGTCACCCGGGGTTCGTCCTCGCCGGCCTCGGTGTCGAGGATCGGCATGCCGAGGAAGGCGTCCATCTCGGGGTGGGCGGCGGGCCAGCCCTCGAAGGCCGGGGCCTTGCGGACGTCGGTGAGGCGGGTGGGGCCGGTCTCGTGCAGCAGTTCGGCGAGCACGCCGTGCTGGCGGGGCAGCGGGCCGATGGCCCGCCACTGCTCGTCGGTGATGCCGTCGACCACGAACTGGGCGAAGCCGCCGTGGTCGTCGGGCACGCCGAGGGCCGCGTACTCGGCGCCGAGCAGGTCGCGGGCGGAGGCGGTGATGCGGCGCAGCACCTCGCGGACCTCCAGGTGCCGGCTCATCGCGAGCAGGGCCTGGCTGACGGCCTCGATGCCGGCCAGCGGGTCGCAGGCGGAGCGCGGGTCGAGGGGGGTCCGGTGGTCACCGGTCGGGCTGGGCATACCGCCAAACTACCGCCGGCGCGGGGGCGTCCGCGTCCGTCCCCGGCCGCTCCGGGCGCGGGTCCGGGGACCTAGGCCGATGGGCCCACCCGGCGGGCGGGAGGGGCCGGGAACGCCGAAGGGCGCTCCCCCGGAACCGGGTGGAGCGCCCTTCGGCGGCTGCGGACGTCAGCCCTTCTGCATGACCTCGGGCTCGTGCCGGCGCTGCAGCCGGGTCACGATCACGCCGATCACGACCGAGATGACGATCAGCACGCCCGCGTCGATCGACCACTGGGCGACGCTGTGGGACCACAGCGGGTCGTAGTTGGGGTTCTGGAAGTCCTTGTTCCAGGGGCCCATGAGGTGCGACAGGTCGAGCGTGGTGGACACCATGCCGGTGCCCCAGCGGGCCGGCATCAGCCAGGCGACCTGCTCCAGGCCGGGCTTGCCGAAGATCTGGAAGAGGCAGCCGGTGAACACGACCTGGACGATGGCGAACATGACCAGCAGCGGCATGGTCTTCTCGGCGGTCTTCACCAGCGCGGAGATCATCAGGCCGAACATCATCGCGGCGAAGCTGAGCAGGATCATGCCGATGGTCATCTCGATCATCGGGATGTTCTTGACGATCAGGCCGTGCTCGGGGAGCTTGCGCGGCAGGAAGCCGACGGCGGAGATGATCGCGCCCTGGATCACCGAGAAGACGCCCAACACGATGATCTTGGACATCATGTACGCCGACCGGGACAGGCCGGTGGCCCGTTCCCGTTCGTAGATCGCCCGTTCCTTGATCAGCTCGCGGACCGAGTTGGCCGCCCCGGAGAAGCAGGCGCCGATCGCCAGGATCAGCAGGATCGTCGCGGCCCCGTTGTTGAGGTGCAGCTGGGTCTTCGGGTTGGGGGCGAGCCCCGGTTCGTTGGGGATCAGCACGCTGACCGCGCCGATCACCGCGGGCAGCAGCACCGACAGCGCCAGGAAGCCGCGGTCCGAGGCGAGCACCGACATGTAGCGGCGCATCAGCGTCCACAGCTGCGAGCCCCAGCTCTGCGGCTTGGGCGGGCGGACGGCCTCCTGGGCGACCTGGACGTGCTGCACCTCGCCCGCCTCGACGGTCGGGGCGGAGTACTGCTGGTAGTGCACCGAACCGCGGTAGCGGCCGGCCCAGTCGTGGTCGGGGTAGTTCTCGAAAGCCTGGAAGACGTCCGCCCAGGTCTCGTACCCGAAGAAGTGCAGCGCCTCGTCCGGCGGGCCGAAGTAGGCCACCGCACCGCCCGGCGCCATCACCAGCAGCCGGTCGCAGAGCGCGAGTTCGGCCACCGAGTGGGTGACGACCAGGATGGTGCGGCCGTCGTCGGCGAGGCCGCGCAGCATCTGCATGACCTCGCGGTCCATGCCCGGGTCGAGGCCCGAGGTGGGCTCGTCCAGGAAGATCAGCGAGGGCTTGGTGAGCAGTTCGAGCGCGACCGAGACGCGCTTCTGCTGGCCGCCGGAGAGTGCGGTGATCTTGTTGTCGGCGCGCTTGTCCAGGCGCAGCTCGTACAGCACCTCGTCGATCCGGGCGTTGCGCTCGCTGGCCTCGGTGTCGCCGGGGAAGCGCAGCTGGGCCGCGTACTTGAGGCCCTTCCGGACGGTCAGCTCGCGGTGCAGGATCTCCGACTGCGGCACCAGGCCGATCCGGGAGCGGAGTTCGGCGAACTGCTTGTAGAGGTTGCGGCCGTCGTACAGCACCTCGCCGCGGTCGGCCGGGCGGTAGCCGGTGAGGGCTCGCAGCAGGGTCGACTTGCCGGAGCCGGACGGGCCGATGACGGCCACCAGGGACTTCTCCGGGACGCCGAAGCTGACGTCGTCGAGCAGGACCTTCTTGCCGCCCTTGTGGTCGACCTCGACGGTCAGGTGGCGGGCGGAGAAGGAGACCGCGCCGGTGTCGACGAACTCCTGCAGCTGGTCGCCGACCAGCTGGAAGCCGGAGTGGCCGACGGTCAGCCGGTCCTGCGGGCCCATCAGCTGGCGCTGCACCCGCTGGCCGTTGAGGAAGATGCCGTTGTGGCTGCCGAGGTCGACGATCTCGTAGCGGCCGTCCGGCAGTTGGCGCAGCTCGGCGTGGTGCCGGGAGACCTGGAGGTCGGACACCACGACGTCGTTGTCCAGCGCGCGGCCGATCCGGACGGTGCGCATCCCGGCCGTCAGGTTGCGGATCACCGTCGGCTGCGGGCCGCCGCCGCCGTGCTCCGGCGGGGCCGGGAAGCCCTGCTGCCCGGGGAAGCCGCCGTGCTGCGCCGCCTGCTGGTCCTGCGGCGGGTACGGCTGGGCGGCCTGCTGCTGCGGCACGTACTGCTGCGCGGGCTGCTGCTGCGGCCAGGCCTGCTGCGCCTGCGGCTGCTGCTGGTACGGGTCCTGACCCGCCCAGGCCTGCTGCGGGGCGGGCTGCTGGGGCGTCGGGGCGGGGCTGCGGCTGGTGACGGCCTCGTGCACCGGGGTGGGCTGCGGGGCGGCGGCGTGGGCGGGCGCGGAGAAGGCGAGTCGGGGGCCGTTCTCCGGGTTGCCCAGGTTCACCACGGCACCGGGGAACAGCTGGGCCTGCATGGTGCGGGCGCCGGCCACGTAGGTGCCGTTGGTGCTGCCGTGGTCGTCCAGCTGCCAACCGCTGCCGTTGAAGCCGATGGTCCCGTGCTGCCAGGAGACCCTGGCGTCGTCGAACGTGAAGTCCGACTGCGGGTTGCGCCCGATGGTGTAGGACCGCCCGGGCTCAAGAGTCCGCTGCTGTCCGTTGATATCAATGACGAGTTGCGGCACTGCTTGCCTGCCCCGCTCTCTCGGTTCCCCCGATTTGGCCCCCGGCCGGGGGTGCACTGTTCCTCTGACTGACGGGGGGAATCATTCCAGCCCGCCGTCCGCGGGTGAAAGTCACCCCGGGTGACTGTGACCAGGCTGCTACCCGGGGCTGCCGGTCGGGCCGCGGGCACGGGTGTCCCGCGAGGTGGGACAGGTGCCCCCGGCGGGGCGGCCGACCGGTAGCGTGGGAGCCACCATGAACGCATCGCCCCTGGCCGCTGAGCCCCTCCCCGCCGCCCAGCCCCGGACCGCGGACGAGCGCACCCTGCTCGTCAAGGTGTTCGGCAAGGACCGCCCCGGCATCACCGCCGGCCTCTTCGCCACCCTGGCCGGCTTCGGCGTCGACGTCATCGACATCGAGCAGGTCGTCACCCGTGGTCGCATCACGCTGTGCGCCCTGGTCACCCCGCCCCGCTCGCCCGACGCGGAAGGCGGCCTGCGGGCCACCGTGCACCGCTGGGCGGAGGAGCAGAAGCTCCAGGCCGAGATCCTCTCCGGCATCGGCGACAACCGCCCGCGCCGTGAGGGCCGTTCGCACGTGACGGTGCTCGGCCACCCGCTGACCGCGGCCGCCGTCTCCGCGCTGACCTCCCGGATCACCGTGGCGGGCGGCAACATCGACCGCGTCTTCCGCCTCGCCAAGTACCCGGTGACGGCGGTCGAACTGGCCGTCTCCGGTGTGGCCACCGAGGAGCTGCGGGCCGAACTGGCCCAGGAGGCGGCCGCCCAGCGGGTGGACGTCGCGGTGGTGGCCGCCGGGCTGGAGCGCCGGGCCAAGCGCCTGGTGGTGATGGACGTGGACTCCACGCTCATCCAGGACGAGGTGATCGAGCTGTTCGCCGCCCACGCGGGCTGCGAGGAGGAGGTCGCCGAGGTGACGGCGGCGGCGATGCGCGGCGAGCTGGACTTCGCCGAGTCGCTGCGGGCCCGGGTCGCCCTGCTGGCCGGACTGGACGCCTCGGTGACCGAGAAGGTGCGCGCGGAGGTCCGGTTCACGCCGGGGGCGCGCACCCTGATCCGTACGCTCCAGCGGCTGGGCTTCCAGGTCGCGGTGGTGTCCGGCGGGTTCACCCAGGTCACCGACCACCTGGTGGAGCAGTTGGGGCTGGACTTCGCGGCGGCCAACACCCTGGAGGTGGTGGACGGCAGGTTCACCGGCCGGGTGGTCGGCGAGATCGTGGACCGCGCGGGCAAGGCCCGCTGGCTGGCCCGGTTCGCCGAGCAGGCGAAGGTGCCGCTGTCGCAGACGGTGGCGATCGGCGACGGCGCCAACGACCTGGACATGCTGAACGCGGCCGGGCTCGGGGTGGCCTTCAACGCCAAGCCCGTGGTGCGCGAGGCCGCCGACACCGCGGTGAACGTGCCCTTCCTGGACACCGTGCTGTACCTGCTCGGGATCACCCGCGAGGAGGTCGAGGCGGCCGACGGCGGGCTCTCGGTCGACTGAGGCGTGCCGACAGCCGAGGGGCGCGGGGGGTGATTAACCGCCCCCCCCGGGTTTACCCGCCCCCGCCGGCCCCCGGGGGCCTCAGCGCCCGGGTGGTTAAAGTACAAACCCAGCACCCCCCCCACCACCCCCCACCAAGAAAA
>NZ_JBHWIV010000134.1:0-14714 GCF_042731675.1 Kitasatospora sp. NPDC059827
CCCCTGGCCGTTGAAGAGGCGCAGGTCAGCCGCCGAGCCGGTCCACCGCCGTCACCCGCACGACCGCCCGGCCCTCCTCGTCCGAGCCGTACAGGTCGACCTCGGCGCTGATGCCCCAGTCGTGGTCGCCCTCCGGGTCGTCGAAGATCTGCCGGACCTTCCAGGCGGAGTCCTCCTCCTCGATGATCAGCATCTTCGGTCCGCGCGCGTTCGGGCCGGTGCCGAGGTCGTCGTACTCGTCCCAGTACCCGTCCATGGCGTCCGCCCAGCGGTCCGCGTCCCAGCCGTACTCGCCGTCCAGCTCGCCGAGCGCGCCCCAGTGCTCCAGGGCGCACAGCTCCACCCGGCGGAACATCTCGTTGCGCACCAGCACCCGGAACGCCCGGGCGTTCGCCGTCACCGGCGCCGGCTTGTCGTCCAGGGTGACCTCGGCGGTGGCCGCCTCGGTCGGGTTGGCCAGCTGCTCCCACTCGTCCAGCAGGCTGGAGTCGACCTGGCGGACCAGCTCGCCGAGCCAGGCGATGACGTCCTTGAGGTCGTCCGTCTTCACGTCCTCGGGGACGGTCTGCTCCAACGCCTTGTACGCACCGGCCAGGTAGCGCAGCACGATGCCCTCGGTGCGGGCGAGTTCGTAGAAGCCGACGTAGTCCGAGAAGGTCATCGCCCGCTCGTACAGGTCGCGCACCACGGACTTCGGCTGGAGCTGGTGGTCGCCGATCCACGGGTGCGCCCGGCGGTACACCTCGTACGCGTGGGTGAGCAGCTCCTCCAGCGGCTTCGGGTAGGTGATCTCCTGGAGCCGCTCCATCCGCTCCTCGTACTCGATGCCGTCCCGCTTCATCTCGCCGACGGCCTCGCCGCGCGCCTTGTTCTGCTGGGCGGCGAGGATCTGGCGCGGGTCGTCGAGGGTCGCCTCGACCACCGAGATGACGTCCATCGCGTACGAGGGGGAGGTCGGGTCGAGCAGTTCGAAGGAGGCCAGCGCGAAGGTGGACAGCGGCTGGTTGAGCGCGAAGTTCTCCTGGAGGTCCAGGGTCAGGCGGACGATCCGGCCCTCCGCGTCCGGCTCCGGCAGGCGCTCGACCACGCCGCCCTCCAGCAGCGAGCGGTAGATCGCGATCGCGGTGCGGATGTGGCGGCGCTGGGCCGCCTGGTCCTCGTGGTTGTCGGTGAGCAGCTTGCGCATCGCCTCGAAGGCGTTGCCCGGGCGGCCGATCACCGACAGCAGCATCGCGTGGCTCACCTTGAACCGGGAGACCAGCGGCTCCGGGTCGGCGCCGATCAGCTTGTCGAAGGTCTCCTCGGTCCAGCCGACGAAGCCCTCGGGCGCCTTCTTCCGCACCACCTTGCGCTTCTTCTTCGGGTCGTCCCCGGCCTTGGCGATCGCCTTGTCGTTCTCGATCACGTGCTCCGGCGCCTGGGCCACGACCTGGCCCACGGTGTCGAAGCCGGCCCGGCCCGCGCGCCCGGCGATCTGGTGGAACTCGCGGGCGCGCAGGATGCGCACGCGCTGGCCGTCGTACTTGGACAGCGCGGTGAACAGCACCGTGCGGATCGGCACGTTGACGCCCACACCGAGCGTGTCCGTCCCGCAGATCACCTTCAACAGGCCTGCCTGGGCGAGGCGTTCGACCAGCCGGCGGTACTTCGGCAGCATGCCCGCGTGGTGCACGCCGATGCCGTGGCGGACGAAACGCGACAGGTTGCGGCCGAACTTGGTGGTGAAGCGGAAGCCGCCGATCAGATCGGCGATGGCCTCCTTCTCCGCCTTCGAGCACATGTTGATGCTCATCAGCGACTGGGCCCGCTCCACCGCTTCCTTCTGGGTGAAGTGCACGACGTAGACCGGCGCCTGGCCGGTCTGCAGCAGCTCCTCCAGGGTGTCGTGCATGCTGGTGCGCCGGTACTCGTAGAACAGCGGCACCGGGCGGGTCGCGTTGCGCACCACCGTGGTCGGACGGCCGGTCCGACGGGTCAGGTCCTCCTCGAAGCGGCGCACGTCGCCCAGCGTCGCCGACATCAGCAGGAACTGCGCCTGCGGCAGCTCCAGCAGCGGGATCTGCCAGGCCCAGCCGCGGTCCGGCTCGGCGTAGAAGTGGAACTCGTCCATGACGACCTGGCCGATGTCCGCCCGGGTACCGTCGCGCAGCGCGATCTGCGCCAGCACCTCGGCCGTGCAGCAGATGATCGGCGCGGTCGGGTTGACGCTCGCGTCACCCGTCATCATGCCGACCTGCTCGGTGCCGAACATCTTCACCAGGTCGAAGAACTTCTCCGACACCAGCGCCTTGATCGGCGCCGTGTAGAAGGTCCGCTGCCCCTCCGCCAGCGCCGCGAAGTGCGCACCCGCCGCCACCAGGCTCTTTCCCGAGCCGGTCGGCGTCGCCAGGATGACGTTGTTCCCGGAGACCAGCTCGATCAGCGCCTCCTCCTGCGCCGGGTACAGCGTGATCCCGCGCTCCTCCGCCCAGGCCGCGAAGGTCTCGTACAGCGCATCGGGAGTGGCGGGCTTCGGCATCAGATCAAGGAGGGTCACCGGGCTATCTTGCCTGCTGGCCGCCACCCCCGGCAAAGCCCGGCGGCGGGGCGCCGGGCTCGGTACGGGCCGCCGGGGTCAGAACGGCGCGGTGGGGGACTGCCCGGCGAGCCGGGGGTCGTTCGCGCAGCCCTGGGCGCGGACCAGTTCCCGCGCGGTGCGCAGCGCGGCGTCCACCCGGATCTGGTGGACCCTGGCGGCGGGCGTCTGCGCGGACCCGCGGTCGCCGGTGATCGTGATCTTGCGGTACGGGAGCGGGGCGCTGCCGGGCTTTCCGGCGGGGGCGGTGGCGGCGGCTGGGGCGGTGGCGCTGGAAGCGGGGGGAGCGCCGGCGGGCGGATCGCAGCGGACCATCAGCTGCACCGTGCCGTCGTGGAAGAGCCAGCCCTGCGCCCCTGCGCCGAACTCCAGCTGCGCGGGGCGGTCCGGCTCCCAGCCGGAGGCCTCCGCGTCGGTCTTCGCCCGCAGGAACCGCTCGTCCGCGTGCGCGACCTCGATCTTCGCGACCCAGTGGGTCCGGGCGTCGTCGCCCTCCCAGTCCACCGCGCAGACCGGGTCGGCCTGGGCGTCCCGGGCACCGAGCTGCTCACTGCCCTCCCAGACCACGGCCTGGTGGCCCGCGCCGGACAGCGCCGCGAGGTCCTCGTGGGTGAAGGCGTTCCAGCAGGCGGCCTGCGGGACCTCGACCGCCTGCGCGGACCGCCACCACCAGAACCCGCCGCCGAGACCGGCGGCCAGCACGGCCGTGCCGAGGGCGACCGGCAACACGCGTCGGTGCGAGCGCTCAGCCATCGGCCTTCTCCTTTCCCTGCGTCCCCTGCTTTCCCTGCGTCCCCTGCTTCTCCGGCACCAGATCGGGGATCGCGGGCGCGGCGTCGGGCAGTTGGACCCGGTTGCTGCACCGGTACTCGGCGGCGGCGGCCCGGGCGATCTTCAACGCGATGTCGCCGTACGCCTGACGGCCCTTCGCCGCCGGGTCGGCGTAGACCCCGTCGCTCCCCACGTCCACCCGGAAGTACGGCGGCGCCTTGCGCTTGGCCGGGTCGCTCGCGGCGGGGACCTGGAAGTCGCACCGCACGTACAGCCGGACGCGGTGGCTCCCGTCGGCCGTCGCCAGCCACGCCGCGCCGGGGCCGCCGTCGAGCGGGGTGGCCGGGCGGTTGCGCGAGGCGTCCTGGGCGCGGTCGGAGTCGATGCCGCCCCAGGCCGGATCCACCCGGACGGCCAGCAGCTTGCCCTGGCGGCCGTCGTCCCCCTGCCAGGAGAGGCGGCACGCGTTGCTGCGGATCTCGGTCTCCTCCGGGGAGGTCGGCGTCTGGAGCCGGGGGTGCGGCCCGACCTCCGACACCTTTCCGTACGCTCCGGTGAGCGGCCTCAGGTCGTTCCCGGAGAGAGCGGACCAGCAGGCGCTGCGCGGGATCTCCAGCGACCGCCAAGGCCGCCACACCCACAGCACGCTCCCGGCGATGAGGGCCACCCCGAGGACCCCCGCGGACCACGGCACCCAGCGCCGCCGGGGCGGGCGCGGGGCGTCGAGCGGATTCGGAACGAAGTACGGGACGTCGGCCATGTTCAGCTTTCCGTCCGTATCGGGGTTGCCAGGGCCCGGGCCGGGAATAGTCGTTTCGCTGCCCCGGGTGAATCGCCGGGTCCGGCCGAGGCCGGGCCGACTAAGGCAGTGCCGACTAAGGCAGGGTCGACTAAGCGCCTGGTATTCATTCGACGATCGAATTCGAAGTTCGCCACGTGTCCGTCCTCCAGGTGGATATGCACGGAGCGTACCGAAATCATCGACGCCCCGTCGGCGAATCCGGCGAATCCGGCGGGAACGGTTGAATGAGAATACGGAATGGGCGATTCGGCATTTTCGGTATTCACTTCCGGTGAACCCCGTGTGGACGGCGACAAGAAAACCCGGCTGAGCTGTGCGGAGTCGCACATTGCCCCGCTCTCGCCGCCCGTGCCAGAGTGCCGGGCATGGCCCACCCCCTCGCCTCCCAGCCCCGCCCCGCCGCCGGGCCCGCCCCCGCACACGTCTTCGACTGGCTCGACGAGGCCGCCGCGCTGCGCGCCGACGCCGGACTGACCCGCACACTGCGCAGCCGGCGCGCCGAGGACGCGGTCCTGGACCTCGCGGGCAACGACTACCTCGGGCTGACCAGGCACCCGGCGGTGACCGGCGCCGCGGCGGAGGCCGCGCTGCGGTGGGGCGGGGGCTCGACCGGATCCCGGCTGGTCACCGGGACGACCGCGCTGCACACCGAACTGGAGCGGGAACTCGCCGAGTTCTGCGGTGTCGAGGCCGCGCTGGTGTTCTCCTCCGGGTACACGGCCAACCTCGCCGCGCTGACCGCGCTGACCGACCCGGACACCCTGATCGTCTCCGACGCCTACAACCACGCCTCCCTCATCGACGGCTGCCGGCTCGCCCGCGCCGACGTCCACCGCGCCCCGCACAGCGACCCGGCCGCGGTGGCCGAGGTGCTGGCCGGGCGGCAGCAGCGGCGGGCCCTCGTGGTCAGCGACTCGGTGTTCTCGGTGGACGGCGACGCGGCGCCGCTGCGCGCACTCTCCGAGGCCGCCCGGGCCGGCGGGGCCGCGCTGCTGGTGGACGACGCCCACGGGCTGGGCGTGCTCGGCCCCGGCGGGCGCGGCGCACTGGCCGCCGCCGGGCTGGCCGGGCAGCCGGACACCGTCGCCACCGTCACCCTGTCGAAGTCGCTCGGCTCCCAGGGCGGCGCCGTCCTCGGCCCGCGCCGGGTCGTCCGGCACCTGACCGAGACGGCCCGCACCTTCATCTTCGACACCGGCCTCGCCCCGGCCGCCGCCGGCGCCGCCCTCGCCGCGCTGCGCCTGCTGCGCGCCGAACCGCGGCGCGCCGACCGCGCCCGCGAGGTCGCCCGCACGCTCTCCGCCCGCCTCACCGCCGCCGGCCTGCACGCCTGCGAGCCGGACGCGGCCGTGGTCTCGGTCCGCGCCCCGGGCCCGGAGGCCGCCGTCGCCTGGGCCGCCGACTGCCTCCGCGCCGGCCTCGCCGTGGGCTGCTTCCGCCCCCCGTCCGTCCCGGACGGCATCTCCCGCCTCCGCCTGACCGCCCGCGGGGACCTCACGGACCAGCAGATCGCCGACGCCGTCCGCATCATCGCCGACCTGGCCCCGGTGGGCGCCCGGAGGGCGTAGATGGCTGAGTCGCTGGTCTGGGACGACCACGTCGCGTGGCTGCTCGACCCGTCCGGTGGGGGCTACCTGCCCGACGTGTACGTCGCCGACACGACGGTGGCGGACTGGCAGGCCCTGCTCGACCTGGTGGTGGAGCGGGGCTGGGGCTTCGAGTACGCCGAGGGCCGTGCGGTGCTTCCGCTCCCGCGGGCCGAGCCGGTGCTCTCCCGCCCGGCGGACGCCGAGTGTCCGAGTCTGAGGGTGTGGCCGGACCCGGAGGTCTGCGCGGTTTTCCGGTTCCTCGGGGACGAGCAGATCGACTTCGACGTCGACCTCCGGGAGCTCCAGGGCCAGGAGCGGCTGGACGTCCTGTGCGGCTTCCTGACGGCGATCGGGCGGCGGCTGGGCAAACCCGTACCGATGTACTTCGAGGGCGACACCAGGGCGCCCTTCCTCGGGTACGACCCCGAGGCCGACCGGGTCGTCCTGCTGCGCGCGGAGCGCAGGGATGGCTGAGCCGCTGCGCTGGGCGGACCACGCCGGGTGGCTGCTCGACCCGGCCGCCGACGGCTGGCTGCCGGGCGAGGGCATCGCGGACACCACGGCGGCGGACTGGCAGGCGCTGCTGGACCTGGTGGTGGAGCGGGGCTGGGAGCGACTGTTCCTCGTGGGCTGCTTCGAGACGGCGCTGCCACGGGCCGAGGAGGTGCTGTCCTGGCCGCGGGGCGGGGCCGCGCGGCCGGTGCTCAGCGTGCGGCCGGGCCCCGGGGTGGGGGCGGTGTTCCGGTTCGGCGGCGCGGAGCGGATCGACCTCGACGTCGACGTCGCGCAACTCCGCGACCAGGAAGGGCTGGACGTGCTGTGCGGCTTCCTGGCCGCGGTCGGGCGGCGGCTGGGCAGATCGGTGCCGACGTACGCGGCGGGCACCGGCCCGTTCCTCGGGTACGACCTGGCGGCCGACCGGGTCCTGGTGCGCTGACCCCGGGAGGGGCGGTGGGGACCGCGTGCTACGGCTGCCCGAGCACCAGCAGGGCCTCCGCGCCGGCCGGGCGGTAACCGGCGGCCTGGAAGGCACGGACGCTGGGGGCATTGCCGGGGGCCTGCTGGGCCCAGATGACCTCGCCCGCCGGCAGCAGGTGGCGGGCGGCGGTGGCGAGGGCACGGCCGAGGCCCCGGCCCTGGGCGTGCGGGTCGACCTCGACGGCGGACTCCCAGCGGCCGGCCACGCCGCGGCCCAGGATGAGCACGCCGCCGTCGGCCTGGTACACCCGGACGTCCTCGCGGTAGTGCAAGGCCCGTACCACGCGCGGGTGTTCGCGGTCCTCGACCGGGGTGAGCGGCAGGGCCGGCGGGCCGGGGAGGCGGTCGGCGACGGAGAGCAGGTCGATGTTGTTGACGGTCCGTCCGGTCCGCTCGGCGAAGGCGGTCAGGAAGGGCGGGCAGAGCGGTGCGGACAGCGGGTCGCCCGGGGTGGCGGCGAGCGCGGCGCGCACCCAGTCCGGGTCCTGGTCGGTGAACACCACGGCGTGCGCGGCGAAGGCGATCACCCCGGCCTCGCGCGGCGAGGGCTGCGGCACCACCGTCACCGAGCCGTCCGGCGGCGGGAACACCCCGCCCGCCGCGTCCGCCAGGATCTCCGCCAGCCCCCGCGTCCCCATCACGCATCCGTCCCGTCGTGGTCGATGATCGTCAGGCCGAGCCTAGTCGCGCCGCCAGACCAACAGGTAGCGCCAGAAGAGCAGTTGCCGGAGCGCGTGTCCCGGCAGCTCCCGGGTGGAGTACGCCCGCACCTCGGCGAGCGTGGTCCGCGGCCACATCACCGGGGCCGGGACGACCGTGGGCGGGGCGCCGCGTTCGCGCAGGTGGACGGCGAGGCGGCAGAGCGCGTTCACCGGGACGGCGGCCAGGCTGACCAGCCGGTCCCGGACGGTGGCCTCGCGGTAGCAGCCGAGCACCACCAGGACCCCGCCGGGCGCGAGCGCCTCGCGCAGCCGGGCCAGGGTGTCCAGCGGGAGGTGGTGGAGGCTGGCCAGGCAGGAGATGACGTCGTAGTGGCCGGGCGGCAGGTGGAGTTCGGCGAGGTCGCTCTGCCGGTAGTGGATGCCGGCGGGCCCGTCGGCGGCGCGGGCGGCCGCCAGTACGGCCTCGTCCCGGTCGACGGCGTCCACCTCCAGGCCCCGGCGGGCGAGCGCCCGGGCGAAGCGGCCGGTGCCGCAGCCGACGTCCAGGGCGCGGCGGGCGCCGGGCGGCACGCGGCGCAGCAGCGGCCGGTGGTAGTGGTCGTTGTGGTCGAAGGGCATCCGGTCAGACTAGACGGGCCCATGACGGGCCCTGGGCGCGTCAGGCCGGCTTCCTGCGGGCCCGGCTGGGCTGCACCCGGGGCGGTTCGCCGGCGGCCTTGGGGTGGTCGGGCGGGTAGGGGAGTTCGCCGAGGCCCTCGTCGTGCAGCTGCTTGTCGTAGAGCTCCAGCAGGGCCTCCAGCCGGTACGCGTGGTCCGCCATCTCCGCGTTGGGGTCGCCGAGTTCGGCGAAGCGGGCGGGGACGGTCCGCAGGTCGAAGTCCTCGGGGGAGGCGTCGTCGAGTTCGTCCCAGTGCAGCGGGGCGGAGGCGGTGGCGCGGGGGCGGGCGCGCAGCGAGTAGGCGGAGGCGATGGTGCGGTCGCGGGCCATCTGGTTGTAGTCGACGAAGATGCGTTCGCCGCGTTCCTCCTTCCACCAGGCGGTGGTGACCTTCCCGGGCATCCGCTGTTCCAGCACCCGGCCGAGGGCGATCACGGCGTGCCGCCCGTCGGTGAAGGTCCACTCGGGCACCAGCGGGACGTAGACGTGCAGGCCGCGCCCGCCGGAGGACTTGGGCCAGCCGCGCAGCCCGTGCTCCTCCAGCAGGGCGCGCAGTTCGTGGGCGGCGCGGACGGCGTCGTGGAAGTCGGTGCCGGGCTGCGGGTCGAGGTCGATGCGCAGTTCGTCGATGTGGTCGGTGTCGCCGCGCCGGACCGGCCAGGGGTGGAAGGTGAGGCAGCCCAGGTTGGCGGCCCACAGCACGGCGGCCGGTTCGGTGGGGCAGATCTCGTCGGCGGAGCGGCCGCTGGGGAACTCGATCCGGGCGGTGGGCAGCCAGTCCGGCAGGCCCTTGGGGGCGCGTTTCTGGTAGAAGAACTCGCCGTCGACCCCGTCGGGGAAGCGCTGGAGGGTGGTGGGCCGGTCGCGCAGCCCGTGCAGCACCCCGTCGGCGACGGCCAGGTAGTACTGGGCGACGTCCAACTTGGTGAAGCCGCGCTCGGGGTAGTACACCTTGTCCGGATTGGACAGCCGGACGGTGCGCCCGGCGACTTCCAGTTCGACGGCTGTGCCCATGCCTCTCACGCTAAGGGCGCCGTGCCCGGCGCGCGCCCCGGGGCGAACCGCGCCAGGCTGGGACGCATGGACCTGCCCGTGATGCCGCCGGTGGCCCCGATGCTCGCCAAGTCGGTGGCGAGGATCCCGCCGGGGATGCAGTACGAGGCCAAGTGGGACGGCTTCCGCAGCATCGTGTTCCGCGACGGCGACGAGGTGGAGCTGGGCAGCCGCACCGGCAAGCCGCTGACCAGGTACTTCCCCGAGCTGGTGGCGGCCTTCCGGCGGGAGCTGCCGCCGCGCTGCGTGCTGGACGGCGAGGTGGTGATCGCCCGGGAGGGGCGGCTGCGCTTCGAGGAGCTGCTGGAGCGGATCCACCCGGCGGCGAGCCGGGTGAAGCTGCTCGCCGAGCGGACGCCCGCCTCCTTCGTGGCCTTCGACCTGCTCGCCCTCGGCGACGATTCGCTGCTGGACGAGCCGCTGTCGGTGCGGCGCCCGGCCCTGGAGGCGGCGCTCGCACGGGCCGCCGACCCGGTGTTCACCGCCCCGGCCTCGACCGACCCCGAGCTGGCGCGGACCTGGTTCGCCGAGTACGAGGGCGCCGGGCTGGACGGGGTGGTGGCCAAGCCGCTGGACCAGCCGTACCGGCCGGGCGAGCGGACCATGTACAAGATCAAGCACGAGCGCACCGCCGACTGCGTGGTGGCCGGCTACCGCGAGCACAAGAGCGGCCCGGTGGTCGGCTCGCTGCTGCTGGGCATCCACGACGACGCGGGCCGGTTGCAGCACGTCGGGGTGTGCGCCGCCTTCTCCATGGCGCGCCGGCGCGAACTGGTCGAGGAGCTGGCCCCGCTGAGGATGGACGACCTCACCCAACACCCGTGGGGCGCCTGGGCGGAGGAGTCCGCACACGCGGAGGGCCGGCTGCCGGGGGCGGTCAGCCGCTGGACCGGCGGCAAGGACCTGTCCTGGATCGCGCTGCGCCCCGAGCGGGTGGTCGAGGTGGCGTACGACCACATGGAGGGCAGCCGCTTCCGGCACACCGCCCAGTTCCGTCGCTGGCGGCCGGACCGTGCGCCGGAGAGCTGTACCTACGCGCAGTTGGAGGAGCCGGTCTCGTACGATCTCGGCAAGGTGCTGGGGATCTGACGGTTGGTCAGGAGTGTGGAAGGCCCGACCCGTTCGCACCGGGTCGGGCCTCCTGCTCTGCTCGCGTGTTGCGGTCAGGCCCGCACGGTGGTGGGGGCGTTGCCCGGGAGCGAGGGCGTGCCGGGCGCGCCGCTGCCGGAGCCGGTGGCCGAAGGGGAGCCGGACGCGCCGCCCGAGGCCGGGGCCGACGGTGCGGCGGTCTCCGCCGGGAGCGCGTAGACGTTGTTCGGCGAGATGATCTTGGTGATCGCGTTCGCGAACAGCGTGGACGGCTCCTGGCCCTGGGAGATCACATCGGTGTTGAGCAGCAGCACCAGGGTGGCCTGGGCGTCCGGCATGTACACCGCGACGCTCTCGTAACCGGGCATCGAGCCGTTGTGCCCGATCCAGCCGTTGTTGTCGAACAGCCCGAAGCCGTAGGTGACGCCGGGGTCGCCGGTGGGCAGGGTCTTCAACCGCTCGGTCTGGCTGGCCGGGCTGATGATGGCACCGGTGGCCATGGTCTTGGCCCAGCTCTCCAGGTCGGCGAGCTGGGTGATGACGGCCCCGGCCGTCCAGGCCCAGGACGGGTTCCAGTTGGTGGCGTCCTGGATGTCCCCGTTGGGCGTCTGGTTGGTGTAGCCGTGGGCGTGCGGGTCGGGGAGCGTCCCGTCGGTGGGGAAGCTCGTCTTGGCCAGCGAGGCGGGCGTGAACACCTGGGCCTGGAGGAAGTCGCCCGCGCTCTGCCCGCCGACCTTCTCGATCAGCTTGCCCAGGATGATGTAGTTGCTGTTGTTGTACTGGAACCGCTGCCCGGGCGGGAACACGGCGGGGTGCTTGTAGCCGTAGGCGAGCAGCTGGTCCGGGGTGAACACGTGGTTCGGGTCGCCGATCAGGGTGTTCACGAAGTCCGGGTCGGAGCTGTACGGGAACAGGCCGCTGCGCATCTCGCCGAGCTGGCGCACGGTGATCCCGTCGCCGCCGGGGACGCCGTCCACGTACTTGGAGATCGGGTCGTCCAGCGCCACCTTGCCCTGGTCGACCAGGCGCAGTACGGCGGTCGCGGTGAAGGTCTTGCTCTCGCTGCCGATGCGGCTGAACAGCCCGGGGTCCATCGGCGTGTTGGCGGTCTTGTCGGAGACGCCGAAGGACTTCTGGTACGTGCCGCCCGGTGTGATGATCCCGACCGAGATGCCGGGCACCGCGTTCTGCTTGAGCACCGACTGGATCGCGGCGTCCAGCTTGGCGCCGACGGCCGGGGTCAGCTGCACCACCGCGTTCGAGGAGGCGCTCCCCGAGGGGGAGTTGCCAGGGGACGGGCTGAGCGCGGCCGGTTCGGCGGTGACCGCCGGCTCGGCGGCCTGCCGGGCGGGCGTCGACCCTCCGGAGCAGGCGGTGGCGGCCAGCAGGCCGGCCAGCGCGAGGGCGGCTCCTGCGGCCAGCCGGGCGGAGCGGGGAGCGGCCGGGCGGGGCCGTCGGGTGTTGGTCATGGAGTGGGGCGCCTCTCTGCGGCGAAGGGCCCCGGAGCGCTGCTCCACGGGGCCGTGGGGGAGCGTCGCCACCGTAAGCACCGCCCTCGAACACCCGCGCGCCGGTGGCGGCCGGGCTGGCCCGAACGGACCCAACCCCACCCGACTGGCCCGCTCCGGCTGGCGGATCGTTGTCAAGTACCCCGCCGGTGCGGCCGGTTGGTGTCGTCGCCGGCGCCGCGCGCTCGGCCGGACGGGTGAGCACCGGCACGCCGCACCCGCCCCCGGGCCCAGCTCGGGCACGATCGTTTAGCCCAGCTGTGGCCGCCCTTAAGAATTCCTCGATGGACCGGACCCCCTCCCACCAGGCAGATTTCTGCTTGCCGGAGCGTGCCCGTCAGGAGCGGCCGAACCGAGCCACCGGCCTGCCCGACCCTCGAAGGCCGTCCCCGATCAGCACGTCAGGAGCCGTCTCCCGTGAAGGCACTCGTCAAGCAGCATGCCGAGCCCGGCCTCTGGATGATCGACGTCCCGAAGCCCGAGATCGGCCCGGGCGAGGTGCTGATCAAGGTGCTGCGCACCGGCATCTGCGGCACCGACCTGCACATCCGCAAGTGGGACGGCTGGGCGCAGCAGACGATCAAGACCCCGCTGGTGCTCGGCCACGAGTTCGTCGGCGAGGTCGCCGAGCTCGGCGCCGGCGTCGCGGACATCGCGATCGGCGACCTGGTCAGCGGTGAGGGCCACCTGGTCTGCGGCAAGTGCCGCAACTGCCTGGCCGGCCGCCGCCACCTGTGCCGCAACACCGTCGGCCTGGGCGTGAACCGGGACGGCGCCTTCGCCGAGTACGTGGCGCTGCCCGCCTCCAACGTCTGGGTGCACCGGGTGCCGGTGGACCTCGACGTGGCCGCGATCTTCGACCCCTTCGGCAACGCCGTGCACACCGCGCTGTCCTTCCCGCTGGTCGGCGAGGACGTGCTGGTCACCGGCGCCGGCCCGATCGGCATCATGGCGGCCGCCGTCGCCAAGCACGCCGGCGCCCGCAACGTGATGATCACCGACGTCTCCCCGTACCGCCTCGACCTGGCCCGCCGGGTCGGCGTGACGCTGGCGCTCAACGTCGCCGAGCACACCATCGAGGAGGGCCAGCAGAAGCTGGGCCTGCGCGAGGGCTTCGACGTCGGCCTGGAGATGTCCGGCCGCCCCGAGGCGATGCAGTCGATGATCGCCAACATGACCCACGGCGGCAAGATCGCCATGCTGGGCCTGCCGGCCGAGGCCTTCCCGGTGGACTGGGCCTCGATCGTCACCTCGATGATCACCATCAAGGGCATCTACGGCCGCGAGATGTTCGAGACCTGGTACGCGATGTCGGTGCTGCTGGAGGGCGGCCTGGACCTCAGCCCGGTGATCACCGGCCGCTACGCCGCCACCGAGTTCGAGGCCGCCTTCGACGACGCCGCGAGCGGCAACTGCGGCAAGATCATCCTCGACTGGACCGCCTGAGCACCGCCTGAGCACCGTCTGAGTCCTGCCCGAGCCCTGCCCGAGCCCGCCGATCCGCCGCCCCGCCGCTACGACTAGGAGTCTGCCCGTGTTCGACAACGTGCGCGCCGACATCGCCACCACCCTCGACGAGATCCGCGAGGCCGGCCTGTTCAAGCCGGAGCGGGTGATCGGCAGCCCGCAGAGCGCCGAGGTCACCGTCACCTCCGGCGGCCGCCCCGGCGAGGTGCTCAACTTCTGCGCCAACAACTACCTCGGCCTGGCCGACCACCCCGAGGTGCTCGCCGCGGCCAAGGACGCGCTGGACCGCTGGGGCTACGGCATGGCCTCGGTGCGCTTCATCTGCGGCACCCAGGACGTGCACAAGGAGCTGGAGGAGCGCCTCTCGGCCTTCCTCGGCCAGGAAGACACCATCCTCTACTCCTCGTGCTTCGACGCCAACGGCGGCGTCTTCGAGACCCTGCTGGACGACCGCGACGCCGTCATCTCCGACGCGCTCAACCACGCCAGCATCATCGACGGCATCCGGCTCAGCAAGGCCCGCCGCCACCGCTACGCCAACCGCGACCTGGCCGACCTGGAGCAGCAGCTCAAGGAGACCCAGGACGCGCGCCGCCGCCTGATCGTCACCGACGGCGTCTTCTCGATGGACGGCTACGTCGCCCCGCTGCGCGAGATCTGCGACCTGGCCGACCGCTACGACGCCATGGTCATGGTCGACGACTCGCACGCCGTCGGCTTCGTCGGCGCCGGCGGCCGCGGCACCCCCGAACTGCACGGCGTGATGGACCGGGTGGACATCATCACCGGCACCCTGGGCAAGGCGCTCGGCGGCGCCTCCGGCGGCTACGTCGCCGCCCGCCGGGAGATCGTCGCCCTGCTGCGCCAGCGCTCCCGCCCGTACCTGTTCTCCAACTCGCTGGCCCCGGTGATCGCGGCCGCCTCGTTGAAGGTGCTCGACCTGGTCGAGCAGTCCAACGAGCTGCGCGAGCGGCTGGCGGCCAACACCGTGCTGTTCCGCTCGAAGATGACCGAGGCCGGGTTCGAGATCCTGCCGGGCGACCACCCGATCGCCCCGGTGATGATCGGCGACGCGGCGAAGGCCGGCCGCCTGGCCGAACTCCTGCTGGAGCGCGGCGTGTACGTGATCGGCTTCTCGTACCCGGTGGTCCCGCACGGCGCCGCCCGGATCCGGGTGCAGCTCTCCGCGGCCCACTCCACCGAGGACGTCGAGCGCGCCGTCGCCGCCTTCGTGGACGCCCGCGCCGCGCTGGAGGGCTGACCCCCGCGCGGGGCCCGATCCCGACGAAGGGCCCGACCCCCACGAGGGGTTGAGTCCCACGAGGGGTTGAGTCCCACGAGGGGTTGAGTCCCACAAGCCGCCCGCGGGGCCGAGCCGCTCGGAACCGGCCCGTCCCCGCGGGCTCACCACCGCGCTGTGGTGGTGGTGAATCGATTCGCCACCGCCGCGCGGCCCGAAGACCAACTGCCCCACCCTCCCGCCTCGGGGGGGGGGACGCCCCCGCACCCCCGGCCGAACGACCCCAACACACGCCCGCCCCCCCTGCCCATCAAGCACACCA
>NZ_JBHWIV010000135.1:0-14554 GCF_042731675.1 Kitasatospora sp. NPDC059827
TCCCGCTGGTCCCCCCCGAGCGTATGGGGCCGGCCGGCACGCCCGCGGGGGCGCGGACACCGCGGCCCCCACACGGAAGACCCGACCCGCGGCCCGGCCGCGGGTCGGCTCCTTGCGCGGCCGCTCCCGATGGGCGGCCGTGCGGTGTCAGTGCTGTCGGTGCGGTGTCACTCGGCGACGGGCGCCGTGGCCGACGAGGCGGCGGTGCCGGCCCCGGCGGCCGCAGCGGCCTTGGCCGCCTCCTCCGCCTCGATCTTGGCGTGGGTCTTGGCCGCGCGGCGCTTCATCACCCAGGCCGAGGCCGCCCCGATCACCACGGCGGCCGCGAGGCCCGCCCAGGAGAACCGGGAGAGCCAGGGCTCGATGGCCTTGCCGACCTTGTAGACCAGCAGGGTCGTGCCGCCGGCCCAGACGATGCCGCCCAGCACGTTGGCGATCAGGAACTTCCAGTACGGCATCCGGAGCGCGCCCGCGAGCGGACCGGCGAAGATGCGCAGCAGGGCGATGAAGCGGCCGAAGAAGACCGCCCACATGCCCCACTTCTGGAAGGAGCGCTCGGCGGTGGCCAGGTGGGAGGGCCCGAAGTGCTTGGGGAACTTCCGTCCGAGCTTCTCGAACAGCGGCTTGCCGCCCTTGCGGCCGATCGAGTAGCCGATCGAGTCACCGATGATCGCGCCCGCGATCGCGCAGATCGCGATCCCCCACGGGCTCACCGCACCCTTGACCGCCATCAGGGACGCCGTGACCAGCGCGATCTCGCCGGGCAGCGGGATGCCCAGCGACTCGATCCCGATGATCAGGCCGATCAGGGCGTACACCGCGGTCGGTGGGACGCTCTCGATCCAGGCGTCGATGTGCAAGGCCAGTACCTCCGTGGCAGGTCGGGCCGGGGTCGGCTCCCCGTGGAGCCGCACGCCCGTCCCGGCGGTTGTCCGATGGCGGCACCCTGGCCGCTCCCCCCGGGGCGCAGCCTAACGTGCCGGGCGGCCCGTCCCCCTGGCCGATCACCCGTCGTTACGACGTACGTCCCGACTCCCATAGTTCCAGGCCGACCGGCATTTCTTCAAGATTCGGTAAAACGCAGTGCGACGACCGACGGACGCTGCTTGATCACGCGCGCGAGCGGCAGCACGGCGCGCAGCAGTCCGCGCCCGCCCTCCGGGTACACCTCCCGCACGCCGGTGACCGCCGGGTGGGCCTGCGCCAGCTTGCCGAGCTCGTCGGCGTCCATGCCGAAGGGCATCGGCGGGGCCTGGTAGTACCGGTCCCGCAGCTTCCCGGCCACGGCCCGGCGACCGGCCCAGCGCGGCACCGCGTCCAGCACCAGCGCGCCGCCCGGGAAGCGCTCGGCGCAGGCGGCGATCAGCGCCCGGACCTCGGTCGGCCGCAGGTACATCAGCAGGCCCTCGGTGGTGATCAGCACGCCGCGCGCCGGGTCCGGGTCGACCTCGTCCATCCAGCGCGGGTCGGTGGCCGAGCAGGCGAGGATCCGGTGGCGGTCGTCCGGCGGCAGCAGCTGCTCGCGCAGCCGGGCGGTCTCGGGCAGGTCGACGGACAGCCAGCTCGCCCGGCCGTTGTCGACCCGCCAGGCCTGGGTCTCCAGCCCGTCGCCGAGGCCGACCACGGTGCCCCGCGGGTACCGGTCCAGGAAGTCCGCGACCTCCCGGTCGAAGCAGGCCGCCCGCAGCGCCTGCACCTGGCTCACCAGCCGCGACTCCCCGAACCGGGCGGCGAACGGGAAGTCGATCCGCCCCACCAGCCCCACCGCCACCGGGTCGTGCAGCACCGCGTCGGGCCGCCGGGCCTCCACCGCCCGGTGCCACAGCGTCCACAGCGCCGTCTCCGGCACCTTCCCCAACTCCGGACGTTCCCCGCCACCGCTCAACGCTCACTCCTTCGGACGTGCACCGTGCTCCGGCATGAACCCGCCGATTCTGACACCCGCCCCGCACCGGCCCTCCCGGCGACGCGCCGCGCCGCGCTGGGCTGGGCTGGGCTGGGACGCGGGGCGGGCGTCAGTGGCGGAACACTCCAAGATCCACTCGTGATCGTTGTGCCCGGTGGTGGCCGCTGCCCGCCTCCGTGCTGTCCCAGACTGACAGCACGCGGCACCGCCTCCGGTCGCCGCCTCCGCCTTCCGGCCCACCCAAGGACTGCCACCGTGAGCGAGCGCGTTCTCATCCCCCGCAACCGGGGGTTCCTCTTCCTCGACTCCCACCCGGCGGGCTGCGCGCGACTGGTGGCCGACATGTGGCAGGACTGCCCCGACCCGGCCCGACTGCCGGACGGCGAAGGGCCGGTGGCCCTGATCATCGGCTCCTCGGCCGGGTACGGCCTGGCGGCCACCGTCGCCGGGCTCAAGCGGGCCGGCATCCGCGGCATCCTGGTCTCCTTCGAGAAGGGCCCCACCGAGCGGCGCACCGCCACGGCCGGCTGGTACCGCACCGCCGCCACCGCCGAACTCGCCCGCGCCGCCGGTCGGGACGTGGTCCTCCTCAACGGTGACGCCTTCTCCGACGCGATGAAGGACCAGGTCGCCGACCTGATCGAGCAGCGCTTCGGCGGCCGGCTGGACCACCTGGTCTACTCGGTGGCCGCGCCCCGGCGCACCGACCCCGACACCGGCGCCACCTACGCCTCCGTCCTCAAGCCGATCGGCCGGGCCGACCGCACCAGGACCCTCGTCTTCGACGACCGGGGCCACCCCGAGGTCCGCGAGGTCGGGACCGAACCGGCCGAGGGCGACGACATCGAGCAGACCGTCGCCGTGATGGGCGGGGCGGACTGGGAGCGCTGGATCGACCGCCTCTCCGCCCGGGGGCTCCTCGGCGAGGGCTTCACCACCGCCGCGCTCTCCTACATCGGCTCCCCGCTGACGGCGGCGATCTACCGGCAGGGCACCATCGGCGCGGCCAAGGCCCACCTGGAGGCCACCGCCCGCACCCTGGACGAGCGGCTCGGCAAGGCCGTCGGCGGACGGGCCGTCACCTCCGTCAACGGCGCCGCCGTCACCCAGTCCTCCACCGCTGTCCCCGGCATCGCCCTCTACACCGGGCTGCTGCGCGGCGTCCTCGGCCCGGACATGGTCCCGCCGGTGCACCAGCTCGCCACCCTGTGGGACCAGCTCACCGGCGCCGCCCCGCTCCTCCTGGACGACCAGGGCCGGGTCCGGCTGGACGGCTGGGAACTCGCCGAGGACGTCCAGGCCGCCGTCGCCGAACGCTGGGCGGCCGCCACCACCGACACCGTCGCCCGGCTCGCCGACCTCGACTGGTTCCACGCCGAGGTCCAGCGCCTGTACGGCTTCGCCGTCCCGGGCGTCGACTACACCGCCCCGGTGGCCACCGACGTCCCGTGGCCGGGACCGGTGTCCTGATCCGGCCGGGCGTCCTGACCGGGACCGGTGTCCTGGCCCGGCCCGGCGTCCTGGCCCGGCCGGGCTGTGCTGATCCGGCCGGGCTCAGCCCACGCTGAACGCGCCGTCCGGCGGGGGCGGCGAGTCGGTGGCCTCGGCGTCGGTGACCGGGGCGGTACGGCCGACCAGGGCGGCCAGCTCCGCGCCGTCGGTGAGCCGGGCCGGGAAGATGTCGCCCGCCAGCAGCCGGGTCAGCTCCGCCACCGGCAGCGGGACCGTCGAGCCGGCCAGCATGATGTTGCCGTACCGGCGCCCGCGCAGCACCGGGGCCTCCGCGACCAGGCACACGTACGGGAACACCGCCCGCACCGTGGCCGCCTGGGCCCGGGCGAAGGCCAGCGGCGGGCCGTCCGCGAGGTTGGCCGCGTAGCAGCCGCCCGGGCGCAGCGCCGCCGCGGCCAGCCGCAGGAACTCCACCGAGGTGAGGTGCGCCGGGGTGCGGGAGCCGTGGAAGACGTCCGCGATCAGCAGGTCCTGCGAGCCGGCCGGGGTGGCCGCCAGGGCCGCCCGGGCGTCGCCGACCGTCGCGGTGACGTCCGCGCCGGGGCCCTGCCAGGGCAGGTGCGCGGCGACCAGCTCCAGCAGCGGCCCGTCCACCTCCACCACGCGCTGCCGCGAACCGGGGCGGGTGGCGGCCAGGTACCGCGGCATGGTGAGGGCGCCACCGCCCAGGTGCAGCACGTCCAGCGGCCGGCCGGCGGGCGCCAGGGCGTCGGCGAGGTGGCCGAGTCGGCGGGTGTACTCGAACTCCAGGTGGGTCGGGTCGGCGAGGTCGACGTACGACTGCGGGGTGCCGTCCAGGGTGAGCAGCCAGCCGCCGTCCCGGTCGATGTCCGGCATGAGCTTGGCGAAGCCCAGGTCGGTGGCCCGCCCGACCGGCACCGGCTCGTCCGCCTCCACCCGCCCGTCCGTCACGCGGGCTCCCCCACCGGGCGCACGTCCAGGTACGCCGCCAGCCAGCGGTCCAGCTCGGCGAACACCGCGGTCCGGGCCGTCTCGCCGGACAGCACCAGGTCGTGCATGCCGCCCTCGATCCGCACCACCGTGACGTGCCGGCCCAGCCGCGGCCCCTGCGCGGCGATGTCGTCGGCGCGCAGCACCCCGTCGGCGTGGTGCAGGGCGTTGTGCCACTTGGTGGTGGAGACCGACCTCGTCGAGGCCATCAGCAGCACCGGCACGTCGATCCCCAGCCCGTGCCGCAGCTGCCGGTGCCCCTGGTGGATCGCCGACAGCCAGCCCGCGTACAGCGGGAAGCCCTCGGCCGGCTTGAGGGTGAGGTCGAAGTCCCACTCGCCCTTGTGGTCCTTGTGCAGGCTGTGGGTGTAGTGCGGGTTCAGCGAGGACGGCAGGATCCGGGTCGGCTTCATCCGCGCGAGCGCCGTCACCACCGGCCCGCCCGCCGTCCGCACGGCCGCCCCGGCGGGCATCGACAGGAACGGACTGTTCAGGAACAGCCCGTCCACCAGCCCCCGCCCGGCCCGGCGCCCCGCCCACAGGGCCCCCACCAGCCCACCGGTGGAGTGCCCGTTCAGCAGCAGCTGCCGGTGCCCGTCCACCTCCCGGATGATCCGCACCGCCTCGTCGATCTCCTCGTCGTACTCGGCGAGGTCGCGGACGAAGTTCGGCGACTGGTGCGGCCGCAGCGAGCGCCCGTACTTGCGCAGGTCCAGGGCGTAGAACGAGAACCCGAGCGCGGCGTAGTGCTCCGCCAGGTTGGTCTGGAAGAAGTAGTCGTTGTACCCGTGGACGTACAGCACCGCCCGCTCCGCCCCCGGCACCACCCGCCGCACCAGCGTCGCGCAGACCGCCCCCTCGTCATCGGACCGCAGCGTCAGCTCGGCCGCCTCGTAGGGGGCACCCAGGATGTCTTCCCGAAACTCCATCTGCCGCCGCACCCGTCCCTCTGCTCCGCCCGCCCTTCCGGCAGGTCACCACCCGTTCCGCCCCCGACCATACCGGCCGGTAGCTGCGGCCCGCGCGGCAGCCGCCCCGAAGCGCTCCAGGGCGAACGGCACCGGGCCGGGGTGCCGATGGTCGGCGGGTGGAGGGCCGCCGTCACGTGCGCGGCCACGGCCGGGGCGACGGTGCCGCGGCCGTCGCCCCCGCTGATGCGTTGTGCACCGCGCAAGGGTAGCCGTCCGCGCTTCCCCGTCGCTTCGCGTGCGCCTGCTGTGCGCCGGTGGTCGTGTGGAACGCTTCCCGGACGGACACGGCGAGTTGGGGAGTCTGCATGCAGCACGGGCACATCGATCCGTCGCTCTACCGTTCGGCGGCCGAGGCGATCGCGGCGCCGCCGGAGAAGCTGGCGTACGTGGCCGGGTTCGACCGGGCGGGGCGGCAGCCGGATGCCCTGCTCACCGTGGACACCGACCCGGCGTCGGCGAGTTACGGGAAGGTGCTCAACTTCGCCGAACTGCCGACCCTCGGGGACGAGTTGCACCACTTCGGCTGGAACGCCTGCTCCAGCGCGCTGGCGCACGCCTGCCACGAGAACCCGGAGCGGCGGTTCCTGCTCCTCCCCGGGCTGCGGTCGTCCCGGCTGCACGTGATGGACACCCGGCCGGACCCGGTGCGGCCGCGCCTGGTGAAGACGGTCGAGGCGAAGGAGCTGGCCGCGAAGGCGGGTTACTCGCGGCCGCACACCCTGCACTGCGGCCCGGAGGGGGTGTTCCTGTCCTGCCTCGGCGCGGGTGACGGCGGCGACGGGCCCGGCGGGGTGGCGCTGCTGGACCACACCACCTTCGAGGTGCTGCGCCCCTGGGAGACGGAGCGCGGGCCGCAGCACTTCGCGTACGACGTCTGGTGGCACCTGGGGACCAACGTGGGGGTGACCAGCGAGTGGGGCACCCCGTGGATGGTCGAGGACGGGGTGCTGCCCGAGCAGCTCCTCGCCCGCAAGTACGGCCACGCGCTGCACTTCTGGGAGCTGGGCACCGGTCGGCACCTCCAGCGGGTCGACCTGGGGGACCAGTACCAGATGGTGCTGGAGCTGCGCCCCGCGCACGACCCCCAGGCGGAGTGGGGCTTCGCCGGGGTGGTGGTGAACGTGGAGGACCTCTCCTCCTCGGTCTGGCTCTGGTACCGGGACGGCCCGGCGTTCACCGCCCGCAAGGTGATCGAGATCCCGGCCGAGCCCGCCCGGGCCGAGGAACTCCCGCCCGCGCTGCGGCCGTTCGGGGCGGTGCCGCCGCTGGTGACCGACATCAACCTGTCGGTGGACGACCGCTGGCTGTACGTGTCGGCCTGGGGCACCGGCGAGCTGTTCCAGTACGACGTGTCGGACCCGTTCCACCCCCGGCTGGCCTCCTCCGTCCGCCTCGGCGGCGTCGCCGCCCGCACCCCGCACCCGGCCGAGCCGGGGCGGCCGCTGAGCGGGGCGCCGCAGATGGTGGAGATCAGCCGGGACGGACGGCGGCTCTACCTCACCAACTCCCTCTACGGCGCCTGGGACGACCAGTTCTACCCGGACGGCATCGAACCGTGGATGGTCAAGCTGGACGCCGACCCGGAGGCCGGCGGCCTGAGCGTCGACGAGCGGTTCTTCCCGCACGGCGCCGACTTCCGCGGGCTGCGCGTCCACCAGACCCACCTGGCGGGCGGGGACGCGTCCTCGGACTCGTACTGCTACCGGTGAGCCCCGGCGGGGCTACCGATAGGCCGCCCGGTCGAACCGGACGCGCTCCAACGGGAGCCCCACCGCGAGGAGTTCGGAGCGCACGGCGGCGATCATTCCGGCCGGGCCGCTGACGCAGGCGAGGTGCTCGCGCCAGTCCCCGGCGGCGGCGACGGCGTCGGCGAGACGGCCGGCCGTCACCGGGGTGAGCGACAACCAGGGCTTGTGCAGGCCGAGTTCGGAGAGGGACTGCCAGTCGTAGAGGTCGGACCGGTCGCGGGCGCCGACGAAGAGGTGCACCCGGCGGCCCGGCGGGCGGTGCAGTGCCTGCTGTTCGACGATCGCCTTCATCGGGGCGAGTCCGGTGCCGCCCGCGACCAGCAGCAGGTCGCGGGCGTCGCCGTCGGGCAGCAGGCCGCCGCGCGGCGGGCCGAGGCGCAGCCGGTCGCCGAGGGCGGTGTGCTCGACCAGGGCCGCGCTGACGCCGCCGGGGCCGGTGCGGCGGACGTGGAACTCCAACTCGTTGTCGCCGCGCGGGGCGCAGCCCATCGAGTACTGCCGCCAGGTGTGCGGCAGCGTCGGGTGTTCGACCGTGCCGTACTGGCCGGCCCGGTAGGGGTAGGGCTCCCCGGTGCGCACCCGGACCACGGCGAGGTCGGGGCGGCGGCGCTCGTGGCCGGTCACCACGGCGTGCCAGTACGGGGGTTCGGTGAGCGCCGAGTCGGCGCCGGCCACCATCGCGCCGACGGCGAACCGCAGCATCCGCACCCAGGCGGCTTCGAGCTCCTGCGTCCAGCGTTCGGCGGCCCGGTGCCGGAGGGCCGCGCACAGGGCCTCCTCGAAGGCCTCGTAGTGGACCGGCCGAACGCCCAGCTTCCGGTGGTCGCGGCCGAGTTGGCGGAGCGTGCGGGCGAGGTCGGCAGGCTGGTGGAGGTGGTCGATCAGGTGGTGGAAGATGCGTTCCAGGTGGGCCTGCTGGAACTCCATCGAGGTGGGGAAGAGCGGGCGCAGGAAGGGGCGGCGGCGGAACATGACCGCGTAGAGCCGGTCGATCAGGTCCGCGAGCGGGGCGACGGCTCCGAGTTCGCGCCGGATCAGGTGCTGGTCCGCGGCGCCGTCCTGGCTCTGGTAGTCGTGGTGGTCCTCGCGGCCGTCGCGGCCGGGGCCTGCGCCGGGCCGTGGCCCCGACGGCCCGGCGGGGCTGAGGAGTTGGCGCCGTAGTCGCATCGCGTGGTGGCGGGCGATCAGACGGTCGTACTCGGCGGTGGCGGTGGCGGCCGCGTCGGCCTGGCTGCTGTAGTCCATGACCTGCCCAGTCAACTGCCGCTCCGCCGGGGCAGGAAGGGCCGATGGCCCCGGACGGTCCTGGGACCATCGGCCCTCCGTGGCCGGCACGCGGCCCGCGGCCCGCGGCGCACGACGCCGGGCCCGGGCACGGCGGAGCGCCCCGCGCCCCCGGTGCTCTCCCACCACCGGTGCGCGGGGCGCCGCCGGTGACTCCCGGCGGGTCCCGGTCCTCAGGCCCCGGCCGCCCCTGCCCCGGCCCCGGCCCCTGCCCCCGCCCGGCGCGCGGCGCGGCGGTCCTCCCGCCGCTGCCTCCCACGGCGCAGCGGCTGGTCGGGCACCCACCCGAAGGTCAGGCAGGCGCCCACGATCCCGAGCAGCATGCCGATCACAAAGCCGCCCAGGTTGGAGGTCACCCAACTGCCCAACGAGGCGAGCGCGGCGAGGATGGAGTAGAACAGCCGCTGGGTCGGGTTGAACAGGATCAGCAGGCCGCACAGCAGCATCACCGACGGCACCAGGTACCCGGCCAGGCCCACCAGTGAGATGTGCAGCAGGACGGGTAGCGGGGCCCACAGGGTGATCAGGATCTCGGCGCCGCCGAGGGTCACCAGCAGCCCGCCCCAGAACGGCCGGTTACCCCGCCAGTCGCGTTTGACCGGGCCCGCGGGGCTCGCGGGCGCAGCGGTCGCGGCGGCGGCTCCGGCGGGAGCAAGGGCCCCTGCGGGAGCTGCGGCGGGGCCGGCGACGGGGGCGGCGGTCGCGGGGGTGGTGTCGGCCGTCCCCGCGGCCGTCACCTCCTCGGTCCGCTCTGCGGCGCCCTCGCCGGTCGCGGCCGGCTCCGGTACGGACTCCGTCATGTTCAGCAGCCCTTGGAGCTGAAGCTCAGCCGGAGGTTGGGCAGCTTGAACCCGACGGCGGTGCTGGCGTAGTTGTGCTGGTTGAGGTGGGTCAGCGTGACGTGGTCGGCCTGCTGGCCGAAGACGCCCGGCTGGCCCTTCCCGACCGGGCCGGCCTTGGTGTAGGTGCTGGCGTCGCCGCCGATCTCGATGTTCTTGAACTCCGCGTCGCCGGACAGCAGATCGGAGTCGGTGGTGAGGTCGGAGGCGGACACCGGGGTGCCCTTGTCGCCCGCGTGGATCACCAGGCTGACGCCACCGAGGTCGACGCTCTGGCACAGGTTGGTGATCTGGGCGGCCTTGATCGCCGACACCGCGACCAGGACCTGCCCGCCGGTGCTGCCGGCGTTGGGGCTGTCCGGGATCATCGAGTCCAGCGAGCCGAACTGGGCGAAGCCGTCGCCGTCGAGCTTGTCGGCGGTGATGGTGAACGGCATGCCGGAGATGGAGAACTGGGCGGCGAGCACGCCCTGCGCGGTGAGGGTCATCAGGATGCCCCCGACCGCGACGGCCGGTACGGCCATCAGGGCGGAGCGCTTCATGCGGACCCGTCCTCTTCTGGTCCCGGTCGGCGTCTGCGGGGTTTCCGCCGCGGCGGCGGCTTCCTCGGACATGGCCATGTGTGCTCCCTGTGGATGGATGGGTGTGCAGGCAGCTGGCACGTTGTCCTGGCGCGGACAGCGTTCCGCGCCCCGACCGGGCCGTCCGCCCCTCGGCAGCGGGGCGGATCCGTTCGGAGCGCGCTGGGTAACTGGGAAGCTACTGCCCGGTATTCGCCGGGTCAATACGGGTGCACGAAGGATCTTCACCAATCCTCCGGGTCGGACCGTCCAGCCGGTCGGCCGCTTCGCCCGGACCGAGGAAGGGGGCCAGGCAGAACATGCTCAACACCGGGAGCAGATCGGGCAGTTGATCGGTGCGGCCGGAGGAGATCAGCCGGTAGACCGCGCTGTAGACACCGCCCACCACGGCGTCGACCATCTGCCGAACCCCGACCCCGCCCGGGAGTTGCGGCACGTCGGCGAAGAACGCCCGGAAGCGGATGAGCAGTTGTTCCCGCTCACGACGGCCGGCCGGGCCGACCGCCTCGATCTCGATCACCGCCATGGTCGCGAAGGACGGTGTGCCAGCCAGGAGTTGGAGCATCGCGTCGAGCGCCTGGCGGATCCCGGAGCACCAGTCGGATTCGGCCGCGAAGGCCGCCGCCATCCGCCGGATCACCACCCCGGTGCCGTACCGGTGCGCGGCCAGGAAGGCGTCCTCCTTGCCACTGAACAGCTCGTAGAAGACCGGCCTGGTCACGCCCGCCGCGCGACAGATGTCGCTCACCGTCGCGTGCTGGTAGCCGCGTTCGGCCACCGTCCGGACCAGGCCGTCCAGCAGCCGTTCGCGCTGGGTCGCGGCGACCACTCCGGCGGGCTGCCGGCGCGGCCCCGGTTTGATCGACCTGGCCGGATCCCGGCCGGTCCGGGCACCCGGCAGCAGGATCAGGTCGGCACTCCGGAGGTGTTTGGGATCCATCACCAACTCCTGTGTCCTGTATTGACATTGACGTAACGACGGGTTTACAACACTGCCAGGTTTCCAATCGGTCGGCGCGCAGGCCGCCACCGGTCGGATCCAGGGGCTCCGACGGCCCCGGGCGAACCGCCCGGGCCACCGGAGCAGGGCGGGAGCCGGGCCCGCGGCGGTGGCAGCCGCCGACCGCCGCCCCACCACGGAGCCACCGCACCACCGTCGCACCGCTGCACCAGTACCTCTGCACGTGAACCTCTGCACCCGTACCGCTGCACCGCTGCACGAACACCGTCGTACCCCAGGAGCGGGCCCGTGGCGCCGGGCCCGCCCGCACCCGTGGTCCGACAGAGCTCCCGGTACGCCATGCACCTCCCCCGTCGTGCACACCACCACACCCGCACGCGGGGATTCCCCCACCCGTCCCCGGACGGAGAGAGGCACCCTCATGCGCATCCGTCGCACGCTCGCAGCCGCATCCCTCGCCGCCTTCGCGCTCACCGGCGCCGCCGTCGCACCGGCCCAGGCCGACTCCCCCGCCGTCCTCACCCAGGGCAGCGCCGGCGGCGCGGCCATCGCCGTCGGCGACACCCTGGTCGCCAACCTGGCGCCCGGCACCGCCGCGACCTTCACCAACGGCGCGGGCAGCACCACCGGGGTGAGCTGTGCCAACTCCTCGTTCTCCGCGACCGTGACGTCCAACCCGACCGCGCCCGACAGCGCGACCGAGCAGCTCAACAGCCAGTCCTTCGGCTCCTGCACCTCCAACGTCTTCGGCGTCCGGAGCGTCAAGAGCGTCACGGCCACCAGCCTGCCGTACACCAACACCGTCACCTCCGGCTCCGGCAGCAACGTGTCGCTCAACGGCACCGGCGCCGGCCCGGTGGGCATCACCGTGGTCCTCAACACCCTGCTCGGCACCGTCAACTGCGTCTACCAGAGCCCCAGCGGCATCACCGGCTCCACCTCGAACACCGACAACAGCATCAGCTTCGTCAGCCAGCCCGCCAACCTGGTGTCCGGCCCGGGCCTGTGCTTCTCGACCGGCTACTTCAGCGCCACCTACGGCCCGGTCACCGACAGCTCCGTCGCCGGCAGCCCGGTCCTCTGGGTCAACTGACGCCTCGAGCAAGCGGATCCGTCCGAGCGGCGTACGGCGGGCAGCCGCCCTCCGTGCGCCGCTCCACCGACCCCCGGCAGCGGCCCCGAGAACGACCCCGACAGCGGCCCCGACAAGGACCCCGAAAACGCCCCGGGACAAGCAAGTGACCGGCCGGTAGGGTGGCGCTGCACGGGCCCCGACGGGACGGGCGCGGCGGACCGGAACGGGGCGGGTCGGATGACCAGCGGCAGCGGCGGCAGCGACGGCAACACCACCGGCACGGGCTTCTTCGCCTCGGTGGCGGACACCGCCGAGCGACTCGCCGCGACCGGCTACCTCGCCTCCACCGCCGTGGCCACCACCGTCTTCCTGGCCGACCGGCTCGGCAAGCCGCTGCTGGTGGAGGGCCCGGCCGGAGTCGGCAAGACCGAACTCGCCAAGGCCGTCGCCGAACTGGGCGCGGCCCGGCTGGTACGGCTCCAGTGCTACGAGGGCATCGACGAGGCCCGCGCGCTCTACGAGTGGAACCACGCCAAGCAGCTGCTGCGGATCACCGCCGGCCGCGACGAGGGCTGGGAGGAGGCCCGCGGCGACATCTTCGGCGAGGAGTTCCTGCTCACCCGCCCGCTGCTCACCGCGATCCGCGGCGAGGAGCCCACCGTCCTGCTGATCGACGAGATGGACAAGGCCGACGTCGAGGTGGAGGCGCTGCTGCTGGAGGTGCTCAGCGACTTCCAGGTGACCGTCCCCGAGCTCGGCACCATCACCGCGACCCGCCGCCCCTTCGTCCTGCTCACCTCCAACGCCACCCGCGAGCTCTCCGAGGCGCTGCGCCGCCGCTGCCTGTTCCTCCACCTCGACTACCCGGACGCCGAGTTGGAGCGCCGGATCGTCCGGCTCAAGGTGCCGGGGCTGGACGCGACGCTGGCGGAGTCGCTGGTCCGGGTGGTCGGCGCGCTGCGCGCGATGGACCTGCGCAAGGCCCCCTCGGTCGCGGAGACCATCGACTGGGCCCGCACCCTGCTGGCGCTCGGCGCGGACACCCTGGACGACGCGGTCGTCCGGGACACCCTCGGGGTGATCCTTAAGCACCAGGACGACGTCCGCAAGGCCGCCCAGAAGCTCACCCTCGCGTGACCACCCCGGGGGCCACCGACACCGCCGCCCGGCTGACCGGACTGGTCCGCGCCCTGCGCGGGCACGGCCTGCGGATCGGCCCGGCCGAGACGGTGGACGCCGCCGCCGTGCTCGACGTGCTCGGCTTCGCCGACCGGGAGCAGATGCGGGCCGGACTGGCCGCCGCCCTGCTGCGCTCGGACGGCCAACGGGCGGTCTTCGACGCGACCTTCGACCTGTTCTTCCCGCTCGGCGTCGGCACCCCCGAGGCCCTGCGCACCCCCGAGACCCTGCGCGGCACCGACCCCTCGGCCGACCCCGCGCCGCAGGCCCCGGAGCCGCCGCGCTTCGGCCGCCCCGACCCGCTCCGCGACGAGTTGCGCGAGCGCCTCGCCGCCGCCCTGGCCGCCGACGACCGGGCCGCCCAGGCCCGGCTGGCCGGCGAGGTGATCGAGGCCTTCGGCCGGTACGGCACCGGCAGCACCCCCGGTTCGGACGGCTGGTCCGCCCACCAGGCGCTCGGCCGGCTGGCCCCCGAGACCCTGCTCGCCCGGATCCTCGCCGGCCTGCGGGACCAGGCCCCGGACGACCACGCCGACCGCGACCTCGCCGACCGCGTGCTCGCCGACGAGATCCGCCGCCGCATCCGGGACTTCCGCGCCCTGGTCTCCGCCGAGGCCCGCCGCCGGGTCGCCGAACTGCGCGGCGCCGAACGGATCGCGGAGCGGGCCGTCGCCCCCACCGTCGACCGGATCGACTTCCTGGCCGCCGGCCGCGACCAGCTCGCCGAACTGCGCCGCACCGTGCACCCGTTGGCCCGCAAGCTGGCCACCCGGCTGGCCGCCCGGCGCCGCCGCGCCGCGCGCGGGCGGATCGACCTGCGGCGCACCCTGCGCCGCTCCCTCGGCACCGGCGGGGTGCCGCTGCGCCCGGCCTATCGGCTGCGCCGCCCGGCCCGGCCGGAGCTGGTGCTGCTGTGCGACGTCTCCGGCTCGGTGGCCGGCTTCGCCGACTTCACCATGCTGCTGGTGCAGGCGATGGGCGAACAGTTCAGCAAGGTCCGGGTGTTCGCCTTCGTCAACCGCACCGCCGAGGTCACCGACCTGCTGCGGAAGGGCGAGGGCGACCCGGCCCGGCTGGCCGCCCGCATCGTCGCCGGGGCCCGGGTGACGGGCTACCACGGCAACAGCGACTACGGCTCCGCCCTGGGCGAGTTCGCCGACCACCACCTGGCCGCCGTCGGCCCCCGCACCTGCGTGCTCGTCCTCGGCGACGCCCGCAACAACCACCGCGACCCCAACCCCGAGGCGCTGCGCCGGATCGCCACCCGCGCCCGCCGGGTCATCTGGCTCAACCCCGAACGCCCCGCCCTCTGGACGACCGGCGACTCCGCCGCCCCGACGTACGCGGACGTGGTGGAGATGCACTCCTGCCGCAACGCCCGCCGCCTCGGCGAAGAGACGGCCTCGTTCGGGGTAGTTCGTGAACATGTCCATGGAGGCCGCGGCGGGGGCGAGCAGGACGGTGTCCCCCTCGCCCGCCAGGGCGGTGGCCTCGGCGACCACGACGTCCATGACGGTGTGCCCCTCCGGGGCGTCGGCGGCCGGCCC
>NZ_JBHWIV010000136.1:0-14223 GCF_042731675.1 Kitasatospora sp. NPDC059827
GTCGGTCCCGTTCCGAGGGGCTTTCGCTCCCTCGTCCGTTCCCTCCCGGGCGGCGCAGAAAGAACATTACCCGACGTCTGCCCTGGCTCCAAAATCGATAACCGCAGGCAGCGGTGGGGAGGCCGTCCGATGACCTCCGGGTGCGCCGCGGGCCCGGCACGGAGCCGGGCCCGCGGGCTGCTCAGGAGGCGCTTGCGCGGCCCGTTCAGGCCGTCGGCAGCGCGTCCAGGGCGGAGCGGAGCCGGCGCAGCGTCTCGGGGCGGCCGAGCAGCTCCATCGACTCGAACAGCGGCGGCGAGACCCGGCGGCCCGTGACGGCCACCCGCAGCGGCGTGAAGGCGAACTTGGGCTTGATGCCCAGGCCCTCCACCAGGGCCTCGCGCAGCGCGGCCTGGATCGGCTCCGGGGTGAAGTCCGCGAGCTCCTCCAGCGCCTTGACGCTGGCCTCCAGCACCGGGCCGGCGTCCGCGGTCAGCACCTTGGCGGCGTCGTCCGGGTCCACCGCGAAGTCGGCCGGGTCGACGAACAGGAAGCCGGCCATGTTGACGATCTCGCTCAGCACGACCATCCGCTCCTGGGTGAGCGGCGCGATCCGGGCGAGCAGGTCCAGCTGCTCGGCGGTCGGCTCGGCCGGCAGCAGGCCGGGGCCCTGGAGGAACGGCACCAGGCGGCGGACGAAGTCCTCCGGGGCCAGCCGGCGGACGTGCTCGGCGTTGATCGCCTCGCACTTCTTGAGGTCGAAGCGCGCCGGGTTGGAGTTCACCTTGGCGACGTCGAAGGCGGCGACCATCTCGTCCATGTCGAACAGGTCGCGGTCCTCGGCCAGCGACCAGCCCAGCAGGGACAGGTAGTTGAGCAGGCCCTCGCGGATGAAGCCGCGCTCGCGGTACAGGTTGAGCGAGGACTGCGGGTCGCGCTTGGAGAGCTTCTTGTTGCCCTCGCCCATCACGTACGGCAGGTGGCCGAAGCGCGGGGTGGTGCCCTCGCCGACGCCGATCTCGGCGAGCGCCGCGTACAGCGCGATCTGCCGCGGGGTGGAGGACAGCAGGTCCTCGCCGCGCAGCACGTGGGTGATGCCCATCAGGGCGTCGTCCACCGGGTTGACCAGGGTGTACAGCGGGGCGCCGTTGGCGCGGACGATGCCGTAGTCCGGGACGTTCTCCGGCTCGAAGGTGAGCGTGCCGCGCACCAGGTCGTCGAAGGAGATGGTCCGGTCGGGCATCCGGAAGCGCAGGATCGGCTCGCGCTTCTCCAGCTTGTAGACGGCGACCTGCTCCTCGGTCAGCTCGCGGCAGTGGCCGTCGTAGCCGGAGGGCTTGCCGGCCGCGCGGGCGGCCTCGCGCCGGGCGTCCAGCTCCTCGGTGCTGCAGTAGCAGTGGTACGCGTGGCCGGCCTCCTGGAGGCGGCGGGCGACGTCGGCGTAGATGTCCATCCGCTGCGACTGGCGGTACGGCGCGTGCGGGCCGCCGACCTCCGGGCCCTCGTCCCAGTCCAGGCCGAGCCAGCTCATGGCCTCCAGCAGCTGGGTGTACGACTCCTCGGAGTCGCGGGCGGAGTCGGTGTCCTCGATCCGGAAGACCAGCTTGCCGCCGGTGTGGCGGGCGTAGGCCCAGTTGAACAGGGCCGTGCGGACCATGCCCACGTGGGGGTTGCCGGTCGGGGACGGACAGAAGCGAACCCGGACGGCCGGGTCAGTGTTAGCCACGCTTGATCACCTTGTTGGCGAGAGTGCCGATGCCTTCGATGGAGACGGCGACCTCGTCGCCGACGTTGAGCGGGCCCACCCCTGCGGGCGTGCCGGTGAGGATGACGTCGCCGGGCAGCAGCGTCATGGCCTCGGAGATGTGGACGACCAGTTCGGCGACCGAGCGGATCATCAGGGAGGTGCGGCCGGTCTGGCGGAGCTCGCCGTTGACCGTGCAGGTGATCGCCAGGTCGGACGGGTCGAGGTCGGTCTCGATCCACGGGCCCAGCGGGCAGGCGGTGTCGAAGCCCTTGGCCCGGGCCCACTGGCCCTCGCGCTGCTGGACGTCCCGGGCGGTGACGTCGTTGGCGCAGGTGTAGCCGAGGATCACCTCGGGCACCCGGTCCAGCGGCACCTCGCGGCACATCCGGCCGATCACCACGGCGAGTTCGGCCTCGTGGTGGACGTCCGAGGAGAACGGCGGGTACGCGATGTTCTCGGTCGGGCCGATCACCGAGGTGGACGGCTTGAAGAAGGTGAGCGGGACGTCCGGGACGTCGTTGCCCAGCTCCGCCGCGTGCGCCGCGTAGTTGCGGCCGACCGCCACGATCTTGTTGGGGAGCATCGGGCTGAGCAGCCGGACGTCCTGGAAGCGGTAGCTCTCACCGGTGGGCTGGGGTTGGCCGAACGGGTGACCGGCCAGCTCGTGCACGACCAGCGAGTCGGGCCGGGACGGATCCCCCTCGACCACGCCGAAGGAAACGCTGCCGGCGGCAGGGCTCCCTTCCCGGACGGAAAACCTGGCAATGCGCACGGCTGGGCTACCCCTCGCTTCGTCGGCCGCCCGGGGCGCCCCCGGGCGCTGCTGGGCGCCCCGCCCGCCACGGGCGCGGCCCCGTCAATCCCGCCCAGGCTATCGCGTGGGGCCTCCCGCGACCCCTTCGGCCCTGTTCAGCGCGGTCGGGGCGGAGGGCCCCGACCCGGGACGCACGAGAGCGCCGCCACCGCTGTTCGCGGTGACGGCGCCCTCGGGTCGCGCCAGGGGCCGGGATCAGTCCCGGGGGGTGATGACGGGGGCGACCATCAGCTGGACGCGGCGCGGGTTGGCGGTGACGGCCGGCAGCTCGGTGCCGTAGGTGACGACGTCCTCGGGCTTGCGGGCACCCGGGATCCTGCTGAAGTCCTCGACCGAGGCCAGCGTGGTCCGGCGCGGGTTCGCCGTGGAGCGGCAGGACAGCGTGGACTTGGTGGCCTTCTTCGCCAGGGACATCGAGAGCACCTCGTGGTCGTGGCCGGGCGGTCCGCCAGGGATCCGCACCGGCCTGCGTGATTCCGATTGATTCGGAGGGGTTCTGGGCAGGCTGATCGGGGCCGTGCTCAGGAGACAGCCAAGGTTACGAGATCTCTTTCCATACGGGCCGTGACCAAAGCTACACATTCACCTGTGATTTTGCTCACAAATTGACGCACAAATCACGAATATCCGACATATCGCCGGATCGGAATTTCCCGACAATTCGCCCGGAACGGTCATTCCGGCAGGTCTGCGACTCTTGTCGATCTCCGGCCACGTTGGCATGTATCCGGCGAGTGTCCGAAAAAGGCGGTATTCCGGTCCGGTTACCGCACAGTCAGTGAGATCACGCATGCGGTCGGTAGTACCCGACCGTCGGTTCCGGCGGCCCTTGTTGGGATTCCCTCGCTGTGCTGGAATGCCACGGACCGTGGGTAGGGAGCAGTCCACCCCGGCGACCCGCTCTCCCGGACCGGCCGGGGTGCGGAAGGAAACTCGACACCGTCCAGGCCGTGGCGACGCGGCGGGACGCCCGGTCCAGAGGTTGCGACGCCAGTGCAGGGACGTTTCAAAAGGGGTAGCGGCGCCGCGGGTAACCCGGAGTCGCGCGAGCCCGTGGCAGCCCCTCAACAGGCGGCGGCCCCCGGCGGCCCGACCGACCCCGTGACGCCCGAGGCCCTCGCCCGGCCGGACGACGACGGCCAGGAACGGAAGTCCGCCCGGGACAAGCTCCGGACCACCCTGACCAGGCGCCGCGCCACCGGTCTGAGCCGGCTCGCGATGCGCAACTGGCGCATCCGCACCCGTCTGATCGCCCTGCTCGCGCTGCCGGTCATGGTCTCGCTGGTCCTCGGCGGCCTGCGCATCCAGACCTCGATGCAGAACTCGCAGCAGCTCGCCCAGATGGCCAACCTGTCGGACCTGGCCAAGAAGGCGACCAACCTCGCGGACGCCCTGCAGACCGAACGCGACATCAGCGCCGGCTACATCACCAACCGGCCGAACGACCCGCTGGACGACGAGATCGTCGCCGCCCGCAAGAGCACCGACGACCTCAGCCGCACCTTCACCGCCTCCTCCGACAAGTTCGAGAACCTCCAGCTCTCCGGCGGGAAGGCGCTGCTGTTCCAGATCCGCAAGGACCTGAACTCGATCGCGGACGCCCGCAACACGCCGTACCAGAACAACCAGAACATCCAGGCGACGATCACCGCGTACGACGTGATCATCCGCGACCTCCTGGGCATCACCCAGGACATCGCGCTCGCCTCGAACAACCAGGACCTGCTCATCGCCACCCGCGCGCTGCAGCAGTTCTCGCTCGCCAAGGACGCCACCTCGCAGCAGCGCGCGCTGATCAGCGCCGGTCTGGGCAACCCCAAGGCCCCCGACCTGAGCGCGAGCGACGAGTCCTTCGGCATCCGCCTGCGCACCACGTACGACAACGCGCTGACCAGTTTCAACAACATCTACACCTCGCACGACCTGGACAACCTGCGCGGCCAGCTGAGCTACAACAACGTCATCGCCGAGGCGGACCGCTACTCGCGCTCGATCCTCCAGCCGGGCGGCATCCACCAGACCGAGGCGGTCTCGTACAAGGACTGGTACGAGAAGGCCACCACCAAGATCACGGCCGAGCGCCGGATCGAGGCCAAGCTGATCGAGGACCTCGACGGAAAGGCCCAGGACCTCCAGTCCCAGGCCGACACCGAGGCCCTGATCATCGGTGCGGCCGTCGCCCTGACCCTGATCATCGCCCTCGGCGGCGCCGGTCTGATCGCCCGCTCGATGGTGCGCTCGCTGACCCGCCTGCAGACCGCGGCCGAGGACGTCGCCGAGCGCCGCCTGCCCGAGCTGGTCAAGACGCTCTCCGAGAGCGACCCGCACGACGTCGACACCACGGTCGAGCCGGTCGCCGTCGACTCGACCGACGAGATCGGCCACGTGGCCCACGCGTTCGACATGGTGCACAGCGAGGCCGTCCGCCTCGCCGCCGAGCAGGCCCTCCTGCGCGGCAACATCAACGCGATGTTCACCAACCTCTCGCGCCGCAGCCAGGGCCTCATCCAGCGCCAGCTGTCGCTCATCTCCGAGCTGGAGAGCCGCGAGGCCGACCCGGACCAGCTGGCCAACCTGTTCAAGCTCGACCACCTCGCGACCCGCATGCGCCGCAACGGCGAAAACCTCCTCGTCCTCGCCGGTGAGGACCCGGGCCGCCGCTGGACCCGCCCCGTCCCGCTGGTCGACGTGCTCCGCGCCGCCGCCTCCGAGGTGGAGCAGTACGAGCGCATCGAACTCGCCGCCGTGCCGTCGGCCGAGGTCGCCGGCCGCGTCGTCAACGACCTCGTCCACCTGCTCGCCGAGCTGCTGGAGAACGCCACCTCGTTCTCCAGCCCGCAGACCCGCGTGCGGGTCACCGGCCACGCCCTGCCGGACGGCCGGGTGCTGGTCGAGATCCACGACACCGGCATCGGCCTCAGCCCGGACGACCTGGCCGAGATCAACGAGCGCCTGGCCAACCCGCCGACGGTGGACGTCTCGGTCTCCCGCCGCATGGGCCTCTTCGTGGTCGGCCGCCTGTCCCTGCGACACGGCATCCGGATCCAGCTGCGTCCGAGCGACTCCGGCGGCACCACCGCGCTGGTCATGCTCCCGGTCGACGTCACCAACTCCGCCGACCGGCGCGGCCCGGGCAGCCGTCCCGGCCCCGGTGCGCCGGGCAAGCAGCAGCGCGGGGCCGCCCCGACGCCGCGCCAGCAGCGCCAGGTGCCGCCCGCCCGCCAGGGCGGTCCGGCCGCGCTCGGCCAGGGCCCGGCGGGCGGTGCCCCGCAGGGCGGCCGTCCGCAGCTCGGCCAGGGCGGTCCGTCCGCCCCCGCCGCGCCGACCGGCCCGGGTGCGCCCGGCGGCCGTCCCGGTGGGCCGGCCGGACTGCCGACCCGTCAGGTCGGCCAGTCGCTGCGCGAGACCCCCCCGGCCCCGCAGGGCCCGCAGGGCCCGCAGGGCCAGCAGGGCCCGCAGGGCCAGCAGGGCCCGCAGGGCCAGCAGGCTCCGGGCCGGTCCGGTCCGCAGGACGGCCTGCCACAGCGCACCCCCGGCCAGCAGGGGCCGCAGGGCCCGGGTCAGCCGGGTCGGCGCGGCCAGGGCCGACCGGCCCCGGCACCGCAGGGTCCGGGCCCGCAGGGACCGGGTCAGCCCGGCCAGCAGGGTCCCGGCCAGCCCGGTCAGCAGGGACCGGGCCAGCCCGGTCCGCAGGGCCCCGGCCAGCCCGGCCAGCCGCAGCAGGCGCCGCAGGGCGCGCTGCCGCAGCGTGCCCCCGGCCGTCAGGGCCCGCCGCAGGGCGGCCCGAACGGCCTGCCGCGCCGCGGCCAGGGCCGCCCCGGCCAGGAACGTCCGCGTCCCGGCGGCGAGTTCGACGGTGCTCCGGGCGCTCCCGCGCCGCGGACCGGCGAGCAGCCGCAGCACGGCCGCCCCGGCGGTCCCGGCGGTCCCGGTGCCCCGCAGCAGGGTGCCCGTCCGGGCAACCGTCCGCAGGACGGCCTGCCGCAGCGCACCCCCGGCCAGCAGGGCCCGGGTCGGCCCGGTCCGCAGGGTCCCCAGGGGCCTCAGGGTCCGCAGGGGCCTCAGGGTCCGCAGGGCCAGCGCCGTCCGCAGCGTCCCGGCCAGGAGGCGCCCCAGCAGGGCCGTCAGCCCCAGCCCCAGCTGCCCCCGCAGCAGCAGCCCCAGCCGCTGCCGTCGGCCGAGCCGACGTCGGTGGAGAGCACCCAGCAGTTCGCCCGGCCGCGCTTCGAGGCCAGCCAGATCGACCCGCGTGACCCGCTGGGCCTCGGCCTGGTGGAGCCGGTGCTGCCGAACGTGCCGGGCCCGGCCCAGCCGCAGCCCCAGCAGCCGCAGCCGGCCCCGCAGCAGCAGGCGCCGCAGCAGCCGCAGCGCCAGGAGCCGATGGCCCTGCCGACCGGCCCGTCCGAGGCCACCGGCGAGCAGCCCTGGTACCCGCAGCAGGGCGACGGCCAGCCGCAGGGCCGGCCCCGTTCGTACCAGCCGCGCCGCCCCGGCACCTCCGCGCCGGACCTCCAGCAGCCGGGCCGGCCGCAGCGGGCCCCGCAGCAGCAGCCCCGGCCGGAGCGCCCCCAGGCCCCCCAGGGCCAGGCGCCCCAGCAGCAGGCCCCCCAGGGCCAGGCGCCCCAGCAGCAGGCCCCGCAGGGCCAGCCGCTGCCGCCGCAGCCGGGCGTCGGTGACGCGCCCTGGCGCCCGTCCGCGAACGACGAGCGCTGGCGCCGTGCCGAGCAGGTCCGCGAGCCCTCGACCAGCGGGGTCACCATGTCCGGCCTCCCCCGGCGGACCCCGCAGGCCAACCTGGTCTCCGGCACCGCCGAGGCCTCGCCGCTGACCGGTCCCCAGGTCTCCCGGGCCCCCGAGGAGGTCCGCGGCCGCCTGACCAACCTGCGCCGCGGCATCCAGCAGGGCCGGCGGGCCGGGGCCGAGCAGGCCGCCAACCAGCCGGGCTCCCAGCATGGTGCTCAGCAGCCCGGATTCGATAGTTTCGGTGGCCGGAGCGACGGCAACGGCGCAGATCACCAGGAGCGTTGAGTTGAACCAGATGAGCCAGGCCGCACAGAACCTGAACTGGCTGATCACCAACTTCGTGGACAACACCCCCGGGGTGTCCCACACCGTGGTGGTCTCCGCCGACGGCCTCCTGCTGTGCATGTCCGAGGGGTTCCCGCGCGACCGCGCCGACCAGCTCGCCGCCGTCGCCTCCGGCCTCACCTCCCTCACCTCCGGCGCCAGCCGGATCTTCGAGGGCGGCGAGGTCAACCAGACCGTCGTCGAGATGGAGCGCGGCTTCCTGTTCCTGATGGCCGTCAGCGACGGCTCCGCCCTCGCCGTCCTGGCCGCACCCGACTCCGACATCGGTCTGGTCGGGTACGAGATGGCCCTGCTCGTCGACCGGGCCGGCGCCGTCCTCACCCCCGCACTCCGCGCGGAACTCCAGGGCAGTCTCCTGCACTGACCGGAACCCACGCGGACCATCCACCGTTCCACCCCGCACCGGGTCCGACCCGACCGGACCCGGCGCCTCACCCTCAGCTACCCTCAGGCAGCTGATCCCGCCTCAGCTGGCACCGCCCCAGCTGGAACCGGCTGCCCAAGGCCGCAGCACAAGGAGGACCCATGACCCCGCCCTCGACACCCGCCGGCTCGTACGGCAACGGGTACGGCAGCGGCTACGGCGGGCAGCAGTCCGACGGCTACGAGCAGCAGCCGCTGGTCCGCCCCTACGCGATGACCGGCGGCCGGACCCGCCCCCGCTACCAGCTCGCGATCGAGGCCCTGATCTCGACCACGGGCTCGGCCGAGCGCACCACCGGGCTGCTGCCCGAGCACGCCCGGATCGTCGGTCTCTGCCGCGAGGTCAAGTCCATCGCGGAGATCTCCGCACTGGCCGGCGTTCCGCTCGGTGTGGCCCGGATCCTCGTGGCCGACCTGGCCGAGGCCGGTCTCGTCGCCATCCACCAGCCCGCCGCCGCGGGCGAGTCGGGCGGAACGCCCGATGTCACGCTGCTCGAAAGGGTCCTCAGTGGACTTCGCAAGCTCTAACGCGGCCGCCCCCACCCGCGCCACCACCTCCGCGAAGATCGTCATCGCCGGCGGCTTCGGCGTCGGCAAGACCACGCTCGTCGGCGCCGTCTCCGAGATCAACCCCCTGCGCACCGAAGCCGTCATGACCTCGGCCTCCGCCGGCATCGACGACATCAGCCACGTCTCCGGCAAGACGACCACCACCGTCGCCATGGACTTCGGCCGCATCACCCTCGACGAAGACCTCATCCTCTACCTCTTCGGCACCCCCGGACAGGACCGCTTCTGGTTCATGTGGGACGACCTCGTCCGAGGCGCCATCGGAGCCGTCGTCCTCGTCGACACCCGCCGCCTCGCCGACTGCTTCCCCGCCCTCGACTACTTCGAGAACAGCGGCCTGCCCTTCGTCGTCGCCCTCAACGGCTTCGACGGCCACCAGCCCCACACCGGCGACGAAGTCCGCGAAGCCCTCCAACTCGGCCCCGACACCCCTGTCATCACGCTCGACGCCCGCCGACGCGACAGCGCCAAGAGCGCCCTCATCACCCTCGTCGAACACGCCCTCCTCGCCCGACTCCGCTGACGGGCAGGGCACCCGGGCACCGGTGGGCGCGCGAGCACCCGCGGGAACCGAGCGGCCCCGGCGAACCGTCACACTGACGGGTCGCCGGGGCGGCGGTGCTTTACCGGCCGGTGTCCTCCCGGGGCCGCGCGCAAGACCCGTGTATAAGCAGCGGATAACAGTTCGGTAGGCATTTTGTGATCAACAATGACGCAGCGTGGCGAATCAGCGTCACTCAGCGCCAGATCACCACGGTTTTGCTCCGTCATGTCGTTGATTGTCCGTATTGTTCCGACGCGGGTGCCTTGCGACGGCTGTTTGTCCCCCATCCCTGCACGTGCTGAAATTCCAGCTACCCCTGAACATCCCGCTCCGGCCGTCCGGCGGCGGGCCAGGGCCCCGGGGGTAGCGCTGGATTGATCCATGGCCGGCAAGTCGGCCGAGAGGTAGTAGTCGAGTGAGGCGTAAGCAGCAACCCGCCCCGCAGCGGCGCTCCGAGCCCCGCCAGAGCGCGCCGAACGGCGGCGCCGCGGAACCGGCCGGATTCTCCGCGTTCACTCCCACCGAGGAGCGCCCCCAGACCACCCCGGCCCCCAAGCCCCCGACGGCCTCCACGGAGCCGCGCACGGGTGCGGCGGGTCAGTCCGGCGAAGGCGGGCCGTCCAGCCGGTACGACTTCCTCCGTCCGCGCAACTGGCGCGTGCCGACCCGACTGATCGCGATCCTGCTGATCCCCGTGATCATCAGTCTCGTCTTCGGCGGTCTGCGAGTGAACACCTCGGTCGACGGCTACATCAAGGCCTCCAAGGCCGAGAAGACCGCCGAGCTCGCCAAGGCGGCGACCGAACTCGCCGAGGCGCTCGAGAACGAGCGCGACAAGACCCTGATACCCCTGCTCACCGGGCAGGACCCGAACAACGAGGTCGCCAAGCGCCGCGCCGACACCGACGCCGCGCTCAAGGCCTACAACGCCGCGTACGACGCCTCCGACAAGTCCGGCGAGCTCCCGCGCCGCCACGAGGCCTTCCAGACCCTCGTGGTCGACCTCCCGCACCTGCGGCAGGTCGCGTACGGCAAGGAGCTGTTCGCCAGCGCCACCGCGAGCGCCTACTCGGCGATGTTCGCGCCGCTGCTGGCCTACGACAACTCGGTCGGCAACGGCTCCGCCAACGCCACCAGCAAGGGCCGCGCGATCTACGCGATGTCGCTGGCCAAGGCCTCCGCCTCGACCCAGCGCTCGCTGATGCTGAGCCTGCTGGTCGGTGCCTCGCAGGGCGTGACCACGCGCTACGAGAACCAGGACATGACCCAGCAGATCCTGGTCGCGGAGAAGCTGGAGCAGGTCTCGCTCTCCGAGTTCAACACCGGTGCCGCGCCCGAGGACGCCCGCAAGTACGCGGACGCCCAGGTCGCCCTGGCCACCGCCCAGGACCGCTCGGCCTACAAGATGCCGAACGGCACCGCGCCCACCATGGGGGGCCTGCTGGCGCTGGCCGCCAACTACGCCGAGGCCGCCGCCATCGGCCAGCAGAAGGGCAAGGCCGCCGCCGACGCCGCGTACGCCGAGGCCAAGAACTCCGGTCTGACCCCGGACAACTGGAACCAGGCCGCCGGAACCCACATCCAGGCCCTGCGGAACACCGAAGTCGCGCTGCTGGACGCCGTCCTCACCGACTCCCGCAACCTCAAGGACAACGCGCTCTACGACGCCATCCTCAACACGGTCATCGTCGTCGCCGCACTGATCCTGGCCGGCCTGCTCACCGGCTACGTCGCCCGCTCGATGATCCTCGGCATGCGCACCCTGCGCAGCGCCGCCCTGGAGATCGCCGACCACCGCCTGCCGGACCTGGTCGAGAAGCTCTCCAAGACCGACCCGGACCGGGTCGACACCTCGGTGAGCGCGATCCCGCTGCACGGCAAGGACGAGATCGGCGAAGTCGCCCGGGCCTTCGACCAGGTCCACCAGCAGGCCGTGGCGCTCGCCGCCGAGCAGGCCCTGCTGCGAGGGAACGTCAACGCGATCTTCACCAACCTGTCGCGCCGCAGCCAGGGCCTGATCCAGCGCCAGCTGGCACTGATCACCGACCTGGAGAACAACGAGGCCGACCCGGACCAGCTGGAGAACCTCTTCAAGCTGGACCACCTCGCGACCCGTATGCGCCGCAACGGTGAGAACCTCCTCGTCCTCGCCGGTGAGGAGGCCGGCCGCCGCTGGAACACCCCGGTCCCGCTGGTCGACGTGCTGCGCGCCGCCGCCTCCGAGGTGGAGCAGTACGAGCGCGTCGAGCTGTCCGGCATCCCCGAGGTCGAGGTCGTCGGCGCCGCCGTGACCGACCTCGTCCACCTGCTCGCCGAGCTGCTGGAGAACGCCACCTCGTTCTCCAGCCCGCAGACCCGGGTGCTGGTCAACGCGACCCGCCTGCCGGACGGCCGGGTGCTGGTCGAGATCCACGACAAGGGCATCGGCCTCACCGCCGACGACTTCGCGGAGATCAACGAGAAGCTGGCCGAGCCGCCCACGGTCGACGCCACCATCTCCCGCCGCATGGGCCTCTTCGTGGTCGGCCGGCTCTCCCAGCGGCACGACGTCCGCGTCCAGCTCCGCCCGTCCGGCGAGTCCGCCGGCACCACCTCGCTCGTCATGCTCCCGCCGTTCGTCACCAAGTCCGCGATGGCGCCGGAGCCGGAGGAGCAGTTCACCGTCTCCCGGATCTTCGCCGACCAGGAGCCGACCGCCGAGTGGGCGCCGGACAACGGCGGCCGCAGCGCCGCCGAGCTCGGCTTCGACGACCACCTCACCGGCATCGGCAACGCCGGCTCCTCCGGGTTCAGCCCGGCCCTGGAGGCCGTCCAGCGCTCGCAGCGCCTCGACCAGGTCCGCCGCGCGGCCCTGGAGGGCGGCCCGCAGGAGCAGGTGCTGGACGCCGAGGTCGAGGAGGACTACCAGCAGGGCTACGACCAGTACGCCCCGCAGCAGGGCTACCAGCAGGGCGGCTACGCCGACGAGCAGTACGGCTACGACCAGGGCGGCTACCAGCAGGACGAGTACGCCCAGGACGGCTACGGCCAGTACCCGCAGCAGGGCTACCAGCAGGACGGCTACGCCGACGACCGCTACGGCTACGACCAGGGCGGCTACCAGCAGGACGAGTACGCCCAGGACGGCTACGGCCACCAGGCCGTGGAGGCCCCCGCGGGCCACCCGTACACCCCGGAGCCGCCCGCCCTGCCCACCGCCGAGCCCACGCCGGCCCCCACCGCCACCCTGCCGTCCGGGCTGCCCCAGCGCCGCCCCGGCCAGCAGCTGGCGGGCGGCGGCCCGGGCAGCGCCCCGGTCGGTCTGACCCCGTCCGGGGACACCCCGAACTGGTTCGCCGGCGCCAAGGACACCTCGGCGCCCGTCGAGTCCCGCGGCCACGACGTGTCCGCACTGGGCGGCTACGGCCCGACCGGCCCGACCGCCTCCCCCTGGCAGTCGCCGAACGACGGTGACTGGCAGCGGGCCGAGCAGCTGCGCGAGCCCTCGTCCGCCGGCACCACCGGGGCCGGACTGCCCCGCCGCGTGCCCAAGCAGAACCTGGTGCCCGGCAACGCCAAGCCGACCCCGCAGGAAGGGCCGCAGGTCTCCCGCAGCCCCGAGGAGGTCCGTGGCCGCCTCACCAACCTGCGCCGCGGCGTCGAGCAGGGCCGCAGCGCCGGCAACACCGGAAGCTTCCGGATCGACCCCGATCAGGTAGACCAGTCCGGCAACGGACAGAACCGGAGCACCGATCTCTTCGGCGGCTCGAACCACCAGGAGCGTTGAGTTGACTCAGATGAGCCAGGCCGCACAGAACCTGAACTGGCTGATCACCAATTTCGTGGACAACACCCCCGGGGTGTCCCACACCGTGGTGGTCTCGGCGGACGGCCTCCTGCTGTGCATGTCGGAAGGCTTCCCGCGCGACCGCGCCGACCAGCTCGCCGCCGTCGCCTCCGGCCTCACCTCCCTCACCTCCGGCGCCAGCCGGATCTTCGAAGGCGGCGAGGTCAACCAGACCGTCGTCGAGATGGAGCGCGGCTTCCTGTTCCTGATGGCCATCAGCGACGGCTCCGCCCTCGCGGTGCTCGCCTCCCCCGACTCCGACATCGGTCTGGTCGGGTACGAGATGGCCCTGCTCGTCGACCGGGCCGGCGCCGTCCTCACCCCCGCGCTCCGCGCAGAACTCCAGGGCAGTCTCCTGCACTGACGGTTCGTCGGATACCGTCCAGGTATTCGAAGTACCTCCGCGTCCTTCCCGGGCCCGCTTCGGCGGGCTCGGGTTCGGACGTTGTACGGCCTTCGCACCACCGGCTCCGGACTCGTACCGAAGCCCGCACCGCACCGCCGCACCTTGTGAGGAGAGGAACCGTGACACCGCCCGACGACCGCAGCGGCCAGTACGGCGTTCCGTACCCTGGCACGGGCCACGACGCCTTCGGAGCACCCGGCGCCGGCCACGGTCAGCAGTACGGTCGGCACCAGTACGGGCAGCCCCAGCAGCACCCGTACGCCCGGCCCGAGGAGCAGTACGGCCAGTACGACCCGTACGCCCGGCCGCAGCCCGCCTTCGACACCCCGCCGCCCGGCTACCCGACGCCGCCCGGCCAGGTGCCCGCCCAGGCCCCCGGCCACCGGCCGGCCCAGGAACCCGGGTACGTCGAGGAGTTCGAGGACGAGCAGGACTCCGGCCCGCTGATCCGACCGTTCGCCATGACCGGCGGCCGCACCCGGCCCCGCTACGAACTCGCGCTGGAGGCCCTGGTCTCCGCCGACGTCGATCCGCAGCGCCTGTCCACCCTCCTCCCCGAGCACCAGCGGATCTGCACGCTGTGCACGGAGGTCAAGTCCGTCGCCGAGGTCTCGGCGCTGCTCTCACTTCCCCTGGGAGTCGCCCGGATCCTCGTGGCCGACCTGGCCGAGGCCGGCCTCGTCGCCATCCACCAGCCCGCTTCCGGGGGCGAATCCGGAAACCAGCCCGACGTCACGCTGCTCGAAAGGGTCCTCAGTGGACTTCGCAAGCTCTAACGCGGCCGCCCCCACCCGCGCCACCACCTCCGCGAAGATCGTCATCGCCG
>NZ_JBHWIV010000137.1:0-13736 GCF_042731675.1 Kitasatospora sp. NPDC059827
GGTGGCCAGGGGTGCCGGGCTCCGGCGCGTCGGGCGGCAGCCCGGAGCCGGGCTCAGTGCCGGGCTCGGAGCTGGGCTCAGAGCTGGGTGAGGTCGGCCAGGCCGCTCTGCTGGACGAGGCCGGTGACGGTCGAGGTCGCCGTGCCGGTCGCGTCGGTCTGCCCCAGGACGCCGGTGGCGGTGGCGGTGGTGGTGTTGGCCAGGTCGTTCGCCTCATCGGTGACGGAGAGCCGGCTCTCGTCGCCGCCCAGGCTCGCGGTGGCCCCGGGGACGGTCTGCACGGCGCCGGGCACCAGGTGCGGGTCCACCTCGTCCACCCGGAGCCGGCCGTCGGCCAGCTGGCCGGTGCCGTCGTGCACCAGGGAGAGCGGCTTGCCCACGTCCAGGCCGGGGGTCCTGGCCTGGAGCGGCGCGGCCGGGGCCTCCAGCAGCACCTCACCGAGGTCGGCGCCCTGGTCGACCAGCGGCAGCGGCAGCTGGGCCTTGGCGCTCGGGCCGACCTTGCCGGTGGCCAGCTGAGGCACCAGGTGGTCCGGGAGCAGCCCGTTGTCGGTGGTCCGGCCGGCCACCGGCGGCATGAGCAGGGAGGTGGGGATGCCGGCCGTGACGTGGCTGCCCAGCGGGGTGAGCGGTACGTCCGCCGGGACCTGCTGGGTGGCCAGCTTGTCCTCCAGGGCTCCGACCTGGTCGGGGCTGACCGGGGCGGCCGAGGCCGCTCCCTGGGAGGCGAGCACGCCCGCACCGACCGCCAACAGCATCGCGCCGGCCCGCTTGGAGAACTTCATGCTTTTCACCGTTCCTTCGGGGAGGGCTGCGGGGCCGCAGCCGGAAAGCAATCTGCGCAACGAGTGACCAGGAGTTCGGATTGCGGGCGTTAACCGATTCGGCGTAATAATCCGACCGGAAACCACCCTCGGACGCGCCTCCCGGACTCTTTTCAAAAATCCCCGTAACCTTCCGTGCCGTCATTCTTTGATCTGGACGTCAGTGACTGCAGACCGGGTCTGAGCGTCCGACGCGTTGCTACGCACGGAAACCGAAAGCATTTCAGAGAGGGATCTCCCCATGATCCAGAAGTCCTTCGCCGCCGCCGGCCTGGCCGTCGCCGCGCTCGCCGGTGCCGCCGCTCCCGCTTCGGCCATCGGTGACGCGGACGGCTCGGCCGCCTCCATCGAGGGCAACGGCGGCACCAACTTCACCGGGACGGTCGGGAACAACAGCCCGAACTTCCACTTCCTGGACAACGCGAACGTCTGCCTCCCCGAGATCCACAACATCGCCGTCGGCGTTCTCGGTGTGGCCGTCCCGGTCGAGGTCCCGATCGCCAACAGCGGTGGCAAGCAGTACTGCACCCAGGGCCAGGGCACCCAGAGCCACGGCGACGCGGGCGTGTCCCACCTGGTCGGCTGACGTTCCCCCAGCCCACCTCCGCACCACCCCCCTGAACCACCCTCGAATCGCTCCCCGATTCACCCTTGAGAGGAAAACCGGAAATGATCAAGAAGTCCCTCGCCGCCGCCGGCCTGGCCGCCGCCGCCATCGCGATGTCCGCCGGCTCGGCTTCCGCCATCGTCGACTCGGACGGCGCCGCCACCTCCGTCCAGGGCAACGGCGGCACCAACCAGACCGGCACCCACGGCAACGGCAGCCCGAACTTCCACACCCTGGACAACGCGAACATCTGCCTGCCGGAGGTCCACAACATCGCCGTCGCCGTCGTCGGCGTCGCGGTTCCGGTCGAGGTGCCCGTCCTGAACAGCACCCCGAAGCAGATCTGCAACGTCGGCCAGAACACCCAGTCCTCGGGCGACGCGGGTGTCTCGCACCTGATCGGCTGATCAAGGGGCACGGCACGGACGGAGGGCCCGGGGAGGAGAAGCTCCCCGGGCCCTCCGGGCTTGGCAGGCAAGAGTCACAGCACCAGTCAGAGGACGGGCGCCCCGGGGCGCCCCCACAGAGAGGGCAGATCCATGAAGAGCACGCTGGCCAAGGCCGCCCTGACCGCCACCGCCGCGCTCGCGCTCGCCGGTGCCGCCACCCCGGCGTTCGCCCACGTCGGCCTGGTGGGCGGCGGCGGCATCGTCGCCTCCGGTGACCACCCGTTCGTGGCCGGTGGGGGCTTCGGCGTCGGCCACACCACCGACGTCGTCGCCGGCGGCTTCGCCGAGGGTGCCGCCACCTCGACCGACCTGATCGGCGGCGGCGCGGGCTTCGCGCACATCAACGGCTGGAAGTAGCGACGAGGAAGGCCGGGCCGCTCCCCGCGGGGGGAGCGGCCCGGCCTTCTGCTGTACCGGTCTACCGCTGCTTGAGCAGCGCGGCGGCCTCGACCGCCCAGTAGGTGAGGATCTGCTCGGCGCCGGCCCGACGGATCGAGGTGAGCGTCTCCAGGATGGTGCGCTCCCGCTCGATCCACCCGTTGGCGGCGGCGGCCTCCACCATCGAGTACTCGCCGGAGATCTGGTACGCGGCCACCGGCACCGGCGAGGCGTCGGCGACCTGCCGCAGGACGTCCAGGTACAGCATCGCGGGCTTGACCATCACCAGGTCCGCACCCTCGGCGAGGTCCAGCTCCAGCTCGCGCAGCGCCTCGCGGGCGTTCGCCGGGTCCTGCTGGTAGCTCTTGCGGTCGCCCTTGAGCGAGGAGTTGACGGCCTCGCGGAACGGCCCGTACAGCGCGGAGGCGTACTTGGCGGTGTAGGCGAGGACGCTGACGTCCTGGTGCCCGGCCGCGTCCAACGCCCGCCGGACGACGCCGATCTGACCGTCCATCATCCCCGACGGGCCGACCATGTGGACGCCGGCCTCGGCTTGGACCACGGCCATCTCGGCGTAGCGCGCCAGGGTCGCGTCGTTGTCCACGCTGCCGTCCTCGGCCAGCACGCCGCAGTGGCCGTGGTCGGTGAACTCGTCCAGGCAGAGGTCGGACATGACCACCAGCCGGTCGCCGACCTCGGCGACCACGTCGCGGATGGCCCGCTGGAGGATCCCGTCCGGGTTGGTGCCCTCGGAGCCGACGGCGTCCTTCACCTCGGGCAGGCCGAACAGCATGATGCCGCCGACTCCCGCCTCGGCGGCCTCCACCGCGGCCTTGCGCAGGCTGTCCCGGGTGTGCTGGACCACGCCGGGCATCGCGGCGATCGGCTTGGGCTCGCTGATGCCCTCGCTGACGAAGGCGGGCAGGATCAGCTCCGCCGGGTGCAGCCGGGTCTCGGCGACCAGTCGGCGCATCGCCGGGCTCTGCCGCAGTCGACGGGGGCGAACGTACGGGAATTCAGCGGACACGGCTTCTCTCTCCGAACGGTTGTGCAGCACTGGGGGCGACGAACCGCCGCCCCCAGCACCATAGTTGAGGGATCTCAGCGGGCCTTGCGGCGGGATCCCGGACGGCGCTCGCTGGGCCGGTAGACCGGCTCGCCCGCGGCCGTCGCGGTGTCCCGGCGCTTGGCGCCGAAGTCTGCCAGCGCCTGGGCCAGCGCGGCCGCCGACGGCGCCGGGGCCATCACGTCGACCCGCAGGCCGTGCTCCTCGGCGGTCTTCGCGGTGGCCGGGCCGATGCAGGCGATGACCGTGACGTTGTGCGGCTTGCCGGCGATGCCGACCAGGTTCCGGACGGTCGAGGACGAGGTGAACAGCACCGCGTCGAAACCGCCGCCCTTGATCGCCTCGCGGGTCTCGGCCGGCGGCGGCGAGGCGCGCACCGTCCGGTACGCCGTCACGTCGTCGACCTCCCAGCCGAGCTCGACCAGGCCGGCCACCAGGGTCTCGGTGGCGATGTCGGCGCGCGGCAGCAGCACCCGGTCGATCGGGTCGAAGACCGGGTCGTACGGCGGCCAGTCCTCCAGCAGCCCGGCCGCGGACTGCTCCCCGGAGGGCACCAGGTCCGGCTTCACGCCGAAGTCCACCAGGGCCTGGGCGGTGGTCTCGCCGACCGCCGCGACCTTGATCCCGGCGAACGCGCGGGCGTCCAGGCCGTACTCCTCGAACTTCTCCCGGACGGCGCGGACGGCGTTCACCGAGGTGAAGGCGATCCACTCGTAGCGTCCGGTGACCAGGCCCTTGATGGCCCGCTCCATCTGCTGCGGGGTGCGCGGCGGCTCGACCGCGATGGTCGGCACCTCCTGCGGCACCGCGCCGTACGAGCGCAGCTGCTCGGACAGGCCGTGGGCCTGCTCCTTGGTGCGCGGCACCAGGACGTTCCAGCCGAACAGCGGCTTGGTCTCGAACCACGAGTGCGAGGCCCGGTGGGCGACCTGCTCGCCCACCACGGCTATCACCGAGGTCGCCGGGTCCACCGGGGCGGAGACCGGCGAGGGCAGCACCCGGGCGATCTTGAGGTCGGCTGCGATGGTGGCCAGCGTGGAGGTGAAGGTCCGCTGGCGGGTGGTGGTGCCGGACAGCGTGGCGCTCAGCGCCGAGTCCGGCTTGCGGCCGTTGGAGACCAGCGCGCCCGCGGTGGCCGGCAGCTGGCCCAGGGTGGTGCGGACCACCAGGGTGGTCTCCGGCGCGCCCAGGTCGACCGGGGCACCGGACAGCAGCTGGCCGCCGTCCACGAAGCGGACGTCGGTGCCGGCCGCGCCGCGCAGCGGGACGCCCGCGTACGCCGGGACGCCGACCGACTGGGCGACGCCCGGGATCACCTCGAAGGGGATCCCGTCGCCCGCGCAGCTGAGCATCTCCTCGGCGGCGCAGCCGTCCAGGCCCGGGTCGCCGTCGACGGTGCGGACCACGTGCTTGCCGGCCCGGACGGCCTCGGCGACCAGCTTGGCCAGGTCGAAGTCGGCGCCCTCGGCGGCCGGGGCGTGCACCTGCACGCCGACCGGACAGTGGGTGCGCACGGCGGCCGCGGTCAGCGGGTCGGCGACCAGGACGTCGGCCGAGGACAGCACCTCGACCGCGCGCAGGGTCAGCAGCCCCGGGTCCCCGGGACCGGCCCCCAGGAAGGTGCACCGTCCGGTGGGCTGGCCGGCCGGGAAGAGGGCGTCGGTGGCGGCGGTGGGGCTCATCGGACTCGCTCCCCCATCAGGGTGGCCGCGCCCGCGTCGAGCAGCCGGGCGGCCAGGGCGTGGCCGAGGGCCCGCGCCTGCTGCTCGGCGGTCTCGTCGAGGACGATCGGACCGTTGGCGGACATCTTCAGCAGGGCGGTGCCGTCGGGATCGCCGACCACCCCGTCCAGCTGCAGTTCGTTCTCCCGGCCCCAGGTGGCCAGTGCGGCCACTGGGGCCGAGCAGCCGGCCTCCAGGGTGGCCAGCAGGGCGCGCTCGGCGGCCACGGCGACCCGGGTGGGGGCGTGGTCCAGCGCGGCGAGCGCGGCGGTCAGGTCCGTGTCGGCGGCGGCGCACTCGATCGCGAGCGCGCCCTGGCCGGGGGCCGGGATCATCAGCTCGGGGTCGAGGTGCTGGGAGATCTCGGCGCTGCGGCCGAGCCGGTTGAGGCCGGCCGTGGCCAGCACCACGGCGTCCAGCTCGCCGGCGCTCACGTAGCCGATCCGGGTGTCCACGTTGCCGCGGATCGCGACGGTCTCCAGCTGGGCGCCGCGGGCCCGGGCCCAGGCGTTCAGCTGGGCCATCCGGCGCGGCGAGCCGGTGCCGATCCGGGCCGGGCGACCGGCCCCGGCCAGCTTCTCCACCAGCTCGTCCAGGGCCAGGCCCTCGGCCGCGACCAGGGCGTCCCGGACGTCCTCGCGGGCGGGGACGGCGGCCAGCGCCAGGCCCTCGGGCGCGGCGGTGGGCAGGTCCTTGAGCGAGTGCACGGCGAAGTCGATCCGGCCCTCCAGCAGGGCGTCCCGCAGTGCGGAGACGAACACGCCGGTGCCGCCGATCTGGGCGAGCGCCTCGCGCGAGGTGTCGCCGTAGGTGGTGATCTCGACCAGCTCGACGGGGCGGCCGGTGAGCCTGGTCACCTCGCGGGCGACCATGCCCGACTGGGCCATGGCGAGCGCGCTGCGCCGGGTGCCGAGCCGCAGGGCGGCGGCCGGAGCCTGCTCGGTGAGCGGTTGACCATTCATGAGGTGATCGTCCCGGTGGTACTCGTGGGATGGCTGACGGTTCATCTGGTGCTCCCGGCCGAAGGCTGGGGGAGGCCGCCGACGGGCGTACCCGAAACGGCGTGCACGGCCGCCGGGTCGAGGTCGAACAGCTCGCGCAGGGCGTCCGCGTAGGACGCGCCGCCGGGCTCGGCGGCCAGCTGCTTCACCCGGACGGTCGGGGCGTGCAGCAGCTTGTCGACGACGCGGCGGACGGTCTGGGTGATCTCGGCGCGGGAGCGCTCGTCCAGGTCGGGCAGCCGGGAGTCCAGCCGGCCCAGCTCGGCGGCGACCACGTCGGAGGCCATCGCCCGCAGCGCGACCACGGTCGGCGCGATCCGGGCGGCCCGCTGGGCGGCGCCGAAGGCCGTCACCTCGTCGGAGACGATCCGGGTGACCTCGTCGACGTCGCCGGCGCCGGGGCTGGCGGCGTGCGCGTGGGAGAGGCTCTCCAGGTCGACCAGCAGGGCGCCGTCCAGCTCGTGCACGGCGTGGTCGACGTCGCGCGGCATGGCGAGGTCGAGCAGCGCCAGCGGCTCGGGGGCGGTGCGCACGGCGACCGCGGCGGCGACGTCCTCGGCCCGGACCACCACGCCGGCCGCGCCGGTGCAGGAGATCACCAGGTCGACGTCGGCCAGCGCCTGCGGCACCTTGGCGAGGTCCAGGGTGCGGGCCACGTCCGGGCCGAGGATCTCCACCAGGCGCTCGGCGCGGGCCGGCGTGCGGTTGGCGATCAGCAGGTCGGTGACCCCGGAGCGGACCAGGGTGGCGGCGGCCAGCGAGCTCATCGAGCCGGCCCCGACCACCAGCGCGCGCTTGCCGGCGATCTCGCCCGCGCCCGCGGCGACCTGCTCCAGGCCGAAGGTGACCAGCGACTGGCCGGCCTTGTCGATCCCGGTCTCGCTGTGCGCGCGCTTGCCGACCCGCAGGGCCTGCTGGAACAGCTCGTTCAGGCCGCGTCCGGCGGTGTGCTCGTCCTGGGCCTTGGCCAGCGCGTCGCGCAGCTGGCCGAGGATCTGGCCCTCGCCGACCACCATCGAGTCCAGGCCGCAGGCCACCGAGAAGAGGTGGTGGACGGCGCGGTCCTCGTAGTGGACGTACAGGTGGGAGGTCAGCTCCTCCAGGTCCACCCCGCTGTGGTGGGCCAGCAGCAGCGACAGCTCGGCGACGCCGCCGTGGAACTTGTCCACGTCCGCGTACAGCTCGATCCGGTTGCAGGTGTTGAGCAGGGCGGCCTCGGCGACGGTCGAGGACGCGGCCGCGTCGTGCAGCAGCCGGGTCGGGACCTCACCGGTCAGCGCGGCACGCTCCAGCACGCCGACCGGTGCCGTCCGGTGGCTCAGTCCGACGACGAGAAGACTCATGCCCGCCCCCCACAGCTCTCGGTGTTCACGCGGGCATCACCGCGGACAGCTCGCCCTCGCCGCCCTTGGCGGGCTTGCCCTTGGCCGACGGCTCGGCCGGCTCCTTGGCCGCCGGCTCGGCGCCGGTGCGGCCCTTGCCGCTGCCGCCGGCCGCCCGGCGCAGCTTGGCCGCGGCCGCGCGGACCGGGCCGGGGGCGCGGTCCAGCACCGACTCGGTGCGGTCGGGCTCCTCGCCGGCCTTGCGCTGCTCGTGGAAGGCGAGGATCTGCAGCTCGATGGAGAGGTCCACCTTGCGCACGTCCACGCCGTCCGGGACGGTCAGCACGGTCGGGGCGAAGTTCAGGATGCTGGTGACGCCCGCCTCGACCAGTCGGTCGCAGACCTGCTGGGCGGCGCCGGGCGGGGTGGTGATCACGCCGATCGAGACGTGCTGGCTCTCGACGATCGACTCCAGCTCGTCCATGTGGCGCACCGGCAGTCCGGCCGCGGTGGAACCGACCACGTTCGCGTCGGCGTCCAACAGGGCGGCGACCCGGAAGCCGCGGGAGGCGAAACCGCCGTAGTTGGCGAGGGCGTGGCCGAGGTTCCCGATGCCGACGATGACGACCGGCCAGTCCTGGGTCAGGCCGAGCTCGCGGGAGATCTGGTAGACGAGGTACTCGACGTCGTAGCCGACGCCCCGGGTGCCGTAGGAGCCGAGGTAGGAGAAGTCCTTGCGCAGCTTGGCCGAGTTCACACCGGCGGCGGCGGCCAGTTCCTCGGAGGACACGGTCGGCACCGAACGCTCGGAGAGCGCGGTGAGGGCCCGCAGGTAAAGGGGGAGGCGGGCGACGGTCGCCTCCGGGATGCCCCGGGCGCGCGCGGGTCGGCGCGCGGCGCCCTGGTCGGGCGTCTGCGAACTGCTCTGTGGTGATCGGCCGATTGCCACGGTGCTCCTGTGGGTGAAGCTGGGCTTTGGCAGCCAGGCTAAGCGTTTGTGAACGTGTGCACAAAGATGGTGTCCGATTTGTCCCGGCACAGTGACACGCATCACGCCGATGAGCTCATAGCACCGGCCTGTGTCAGGACCACTTCCGGGGCTTGGGCGCCGGGCAGCCAGGGGCCGTACGGCGCCTCCCGGCGCAGCAGTGGCACCGTACCGCCGGACGGCCGGGAACGGGCCCGCCCCAGCCGCGGCCAGGGCACCCGGGCGGCCTCGCGCAGCGGCCCGGTCCAGTCGTCCGGCGGGCAGGACGGGACGCCCGCGCAGTGCCGCAGCAGCTCCGCCGTCACCCGGGCGTCGCCCAGCGCGGTGTGCGCCGGGAACCAGCCCAGACCGGCCGCCTCCGCGCAGGCCGCCAGGCCCTGGCCACGGGCCTGCGGCAGGTGGGCGCCGGCCAGCCGCATCGTGCACAGCAGGGGGACGGGCGGCAACGGCACCCCGATCCGGGCGAACTCGCGCTCCAGGAAGGCGTGGTCGCAGCTGACGTGGTGACCGACCAGCACCCGGCCGGCCAGCAGCTCCAACAGCCGGGGGGCGATCTCCCGGAAGCGGGGCGCGCCCTCGACGTCGGCCTGGCGTATCCGGTGCACATGGGTCGGGCCGACCGGACCCAGCGGGTCCAGCAGGGTGGCGAACTCGCCCTCGGGGCGGAGCCGCTCGTCCAGCAGCACCACCGCGACCTCGACCACCCGGTGCCGCCACGGGCTGCGGCCGGTCGCCTCCACGTCCACCACGGCGAAGCCCGGGGCTGCGGGCAGCGCGGGGGTCGGACGGGGAAGCATGGCGGCACTCCTCGCGTGCTCAGCCCCCCACGGGCGCAAACGCGTTCGATCGTAAGCCGACCGAGGCGCCCGGCCCCAGCCCGGAACGGAGTGTCTTCGACAACGATTCGGCGAAGCTCCCCCGCCGGTCGGCGGGGGAGGTGGTGCACGCACGAACCCTCCCTCAGCCGCCCAGGGCCTTGCGCAGGCGGTTCTCGTCGACCCGCCAGAAGTCGTGCTGGCGGCCGTCGACCAGGGTGACCGGGATCTGCTCCCAGTAGCGGCGGTACAACTCCTCGTCCCGGGTGATGTCCTTCTCCTCGAAGGTCGCGCCCAGCTCCGCCGCCACCCGGACGATCACCTCCCGGGCCTCGTCGCACAGGTGGCAGCCGGGCTTGCCGACCAGGGTCACGGTACGGGCCGCCGGCTCGGGGCTCTTGCGTCGCAGCAGTGGGCTCACCTGCTCATTGTCCTCGACCCGCCCCTCCGGCCCGGGGCGGCGCCCGCCCGGCAGCTGTTCACCGCACGGGCACGGCTCCGTCACGGCCGCTCCCCGCCCGGCTGGCTATGCTCGGTGACATGGCCGTGCTCCGAAGGCTCACCCAGGCGAGACGCTCCACCACCGAGCGGAGCGCCCTGGCGGGCGAGGCCGCGGCAGCGGCGGCCGAGGCCGCGCTGCGCGCCGAACCGCTGCTCGCCCCCGCGACGGACGCCCCGGTGGCGCAGGAGCCCGGGGCGGCCCCCGCCGCCGAGGGGAGCCCGGCACCCGGCCGGCCCGGGAAGACCCCCAAGGCCCCGACCGGGAACCACACCCCGGACCGGGACGACCCGCGCGCCGCCGCCTTCTTCGACTGCGACAACACCATCCTGCGCGGCGCCGCGATCTTCTACCTCGGCGTCGGCCTCTACCGCCATGGCTTCCTCACCCGCCGCGACATCGCCCGCTTCGCCTGGCAGCAGGCGCTCTTCCGGCTTCACGGCACCGAGGACCCGGACCACATCTCGGACGCCCGCAACACCGCCCTGGGCATCGTGGCCGGCAAGCGCACCGCCGACCTGGAGGTGATCTGCGAGGAGGTCTTCGAGCAGGTCGTCGCCGACAAGATCTGGCCGGGCACCCGCGCCCTGGTCCAGATGCACCTGGACGCCGGCCAGCGGGTCTGGCTGGTCACCGCCGCCCCGCTGGAAGTGGCCCGGATCATCGCCCGGCGGCTCGGCATGACCGGCGCGCTGGGCACCGTCGCGGAGGCCCGGGACGGCCACTACACCGGCCGACTGGTCGGCGACCTGCTGCACGGCCCGGCCAAGGCCGCCGCGGTGAACGCGCTGGCCCGGCGCGAGCGGCTGGACCTCGACCGCTGCGCGGCCTACAGCGACTCGGCCAACGACATCCCGATGCTCTCGCTGGTCGGCCACCCGTACGTGGTGAACCCGGACGGCGCGCTGCGGCGGCACGCCCGGGCGCAGGGGTGGCGGGTGCGCGACTTCCGGACCGGGCGCAAAGCGGCCCGGGCGGGCCTGCCGGCGGCGGCCGCGCTCGGGGTGCTGGCCGGTGCGGCCGCGGCCGGGGTGGCGCTGCGGCGCCGTCGTCGGCGCGGCTGAGCCCCGATCCGGGCCGGACGGCCGTCCACGGAACCGTTTCTGCCCCTCCCCCGTGCGGGTGAGAGGGCGTCAATCAGGGGCCTGACCTGGCCCCTCGTACGAGCGAACTCCCCGCTCCGGCACGGCCGTCCGGGCCCACTGTGCGAACTTGTCACCCGGTGACCGGTTCTGATCGTTCGCCAGGCCGGGAAAGTCAGGGGTTGCGGAGCCCCAAGGCTGGGAAACCGCCCGCAGTACCGCCGAATTGGTCACCCTGGGCGCCCGAACGGTCACGTTGGGCCGGATGAACGCTGACATCTCCGGTCAGTGTCAGCCGAATATGCGCAACAAATGGATCCCAAACGACCACTTCGACCACACGGTGTAGCTGTCATTGCACAAAGCGTTATTCTCTCCTGGATGCACGTCACCCATGCGTCCCGCTCGAACGGATGTCATGGGGAGTGCTCTCCGCGCAGGCGGAGGTGATCCGTCCACAGTTCTGCCTCTGGGAGTCCCGTGTACCCACCCGTCCGGAACGACGCGCCTGCACCCTCCCGCCCGTCGTCCGCGCCCCTGCGCCCCCGCACCGGCCTCCGCGGCCGCCCGGCCGAGCGGCAGATCTCCACCGGCCTGGACCTGCTGCGCACCCTGCTCCGCAGCCAGCTCGCCGCCTCGCCCCAACTCGTGCCCGCCGGTGTGCCGTTCGGCCACCAGCACGGCCCCGGCACCGCGCTGCGCACCACCGCCGCCGGCTCCACCGGCACCGGCTCGCGCAGCCGCACCGGCAGCACCGGCGTCGGCCGCAGCCGCGCCCGCACCGCGCCGAGCCCCGGCTACGAGACCGAGCACAACCCGATCATGGAGCTGGTCGAGCGGGCCCAGGCCGGCGAGAGCGAGGCCTTCGGCCGGCTCTACGACCACTACGCGGACACCGTCTACCGCTACATCTACTACCGGGTCGGCAGCCGGGCCACCGCCGAGGACCTCACCAGCGAGACCTTCCTGCGCGCGCTGCGCCGGATCGGCACCTTCACCTGGCAGGGCCGCGACTTCGGCGCCTGGCTGGTCACCATCGCGCGCAACCTGGTCGCCGACCACTTCAAGTCCAGCCGGTTCCGGCTGGAGGTCACCACCGGCGAGATGCTCGACTCCAACGAGTGCGAGCGCAGCCCGGAGGAGTCGGTGCTGGAGTCGCTCTCCAACGCCGCCCTGCTGGACGCGGTGCGCCGGCTCAACCCCCAGCAGCAGGAGTGCGTGACGCTGCGCTTCCTCCAGGGGCTGTCGGTGGCCGAGACGGCGCGGATCATGGGCAAGAACGAGGGTGCGATCAAGACTCTCCAGTACCGCGCCGTACGCACCCTCGCCCGGCTCCTGCCGCCCGACGCGCGGTGAGGCGACGGTGACCGAGGGAGCGATAGGGCCCGGGCGGGGCCCGACCCGGCGCCGGCCCGACGGCCCGTCACCACTGCCACCCGGCCGACACGTCCGGGTGAACGGTCGGTCCGATGATCAGCCGTGCGTAACCGACCGCCCGTACCGCTCGTTGGCCAGCATGCAAGCCCCCACCAGGCATACGGTCAAGCCGAATTGTGACCTGTCACCCGATGGAGTGGCTTTGGCCCGCCGGGGCAACCGTCCGGCGGGCCGGGGTGTCGACAACGACGAAGGGAGGTGTGGCCCGTGACGGCAAACGTGCTGGAGCACCGACGGGCGAAGGCCTTCGCCGAGGCGCTGGAGGCCCACCAGGCGGAGCAACTCCGCGCGGCCACCGCCGAATCGGCCAACATCGCCGCCGCCGAGGCCGGTTCGGTGGCGATGGCCGAACTGGTCGGGGTGGCCGACGCGCTGGGGGCACTGCCCGGGCCAGTCCTGGACCAAGAGGTCCGGACGGTCCAACGCGCCCAGCTGATGGCCGCGTTCGAGCAGGCCTTCGCGGGCGGGCCGGGTGCCGCGGTGCCCCGCCAGCGCCGCCACCGGGCGATCCGGACGGCGCCGCGCGGCCGGTGGAGCCGCCGCTTCGCGATCGGCGGACTGGTCGCCGGGCTCGCCGTCGGCAGCCTGGCCGGCGCGGCCGCCGCAAGCACCAGCGCCCTCCCCGGGGACACGCTGTACGGCATGAAGCGCGGCCTCGAAGGGCTCCGACTCGACCTCGCGGACTCCGACTCGGAGCGCGGCGAACTGCTGCTCGGCAACGCCGCCACCCGGCTCGGCGAGGCCAACGCCCTGGTCGGGCCGTCCGGTTCGACCACCGGGCTCAGCCCCGGCACCGTCGACCGGGTCCGCCGCGCGCTGGACGACATGCACGCCGACGCCCTCAAGGGCCGCGAGCTGCTGCGTTCGGTCTACCGCAGCAACGGCTCACTGGACCCGATGCGCGCGCTGGCCGGCTTCGCCCACGACGAGGACGGCCGCTGGAGCGAGCTGCAGGGCCGACTGCCGGTCCAACTCACCGAGCAGGCGCACCTGGTGAACCAGCTCTTCGACGACATAACCGAGGACGTCGCGCCCCTGCGCCTGACCCAGCCCCCCGCCAAGAGCGGTGGACCGGGCGGCACCGGAGCGGGCGACGACTCCTCCTCCTCGACCAGCGGCTCCCCGGCCGGCTCCGGGCCCGACGGCTCCGGCGCCGCACCCGGCTCCGCGCAGTCCCAGGGCGGCACGGGCAACGGCAACCGCCCCGGCACCGACCGCGCCCCGGACACCACCGGCAGCGGCAGCACGGCCGGCAGCGGGGCCAAGGGCGGCGGACTGCCGAGCACCCTGCCCAGCAGCGCACCGGACGCCGTCAACGGCCTGGTCGGCAACCTCACCAGCGGGCTCACCGGCGGTCGGCCCTCGCCGAGCGCCGACGCGGCCCCGCCGCAGGTGCCGCAGCCGCCGTCCGGTGCGCCCAGCACGCCGAGCGGCGCCCAGCAGGGCGTGGACGTGCCTCCGCTGATCCCCGGCCTGCTGCCCGGGCTGCGGATCCTCGGCGGGAGCTGAGCGGGGCGGTGGGGGCCCGGCGGGACGCACGTCCCGCC
>NZ_JBHWIV010000138.1:0-12677 GCF_042731675.1 Kitasatospora sp. NPDC059827
TCTCGCCGTGGGCGGTCTGAAAATCACCCGTTACGCCGCTCTCCGCACCCACCCCCTCCACCGCCCCCTCCCGCAGCGCGTCCCTCTCGCCTTGGGCGGGTGGGGAGGTGGGGGTGGGTGCTGTGGGTGGGTGGGGGGTGGGGAGGGGGTGCTGTGGGTGGGGTGGGTGCGGGTGGTGCGGGTGGGGGGACAACTGGGGGTTGTGGGTGGGGGCGGGGGGGTTGTTGGACCGGGTGGGGGTGGGCGGGGTGGGGTGGGGGTCTGCCGAGTGAAGGGGAGTGCGGGGATGAAGGCGCTGGTGGCGACGGGTGAGGTGGGGGAGCCGGTGCGGTTCGCGGAGGTGGCGCAGCCGCAGCCGGGGCCGGGGGAGGTGCTGGTGAAGGTGGAGGCGTTCTCGGTGAACCGGGGGGAGACCTTCCAGCTGGAGGCGCCGCAGCCGGGGTGGCGGCCGGGGAAGGACGTCGCGGGGCTGGTGGTGCAGGCTGCTGCCGACGGGGCGGGGCCCGCGGTGTGTCGGCGGGTGGTCGCTCATCCTCCGGCGGGTGGGTGGGCCGAGTACGTGTGCGTGCCGGTCGGGTCGGTGGCCGAGTTGCCGGACGGTCTGGACGCGGTGCGGGCGGCGGCGCTGCCGTTGGCGGGGCTGACCGCGCTGCGGTTGCTGCGGACGGTGGGGGCGGTGGCCGGGCGGCGGGTGCTGATGACCGGGGCTTCCGGTGGGGTCGGGCACTACTTCACCGAGTTGGCCGCCGCGGCCGGGGCCGAGCTGACCGTGGTCACCGCCTCGCCGGAGCGCGGCCGCCGGCTGGCCGAGCTGGGGGCGGCCGAGGTGGTGCACGACCTCGGGGAGGCGCGCGGACCGTACGACGTGGTGCTGGAGTCGACGGGGGGTGCGAACCTGCCGGTGGCGCTGGCCCGGTTGGCGCGGCGGGGCACCCTGGTCTGGTTCGGGCAGGCCTCGCGGACGCCGGTGACGCTGGACTTCTTCGACTTCTTCAAGGGCCCCGAGTCGGCCACCCTGCGGCACTTCCACTACGCCGACTCCGACGTCCCGTACGGCGCGGACCTGGCCACCCTGGTGCGCCTGGTGGCGGTCGGCCGGCTGACCCCGGAGATCGGCCGGACCGCCCCCTGGGCCGACACCGCGACCACCCTCACCGACCTGCGCGACCGCCGGATCCGCGGCAAGGCCGTCCTGACCCTCGTCTGAACCCCGAACGGAGACAACCCATCGTGTCCTTCTTCGACACCCCCGGTCTGCTGCCCGCGTACGTGGCGGACGCCCGCCCTCGGGCCCACGGGGCCGGTCTCGACCTGTACGAGTACGACCGGGTGACCGCCGGACTGGCCTCGCTGGAGGAGTGGCCGGACGCGTTCGGCGGCACCGGCCGCCGGTACGTCGCCGAGGCCGAGCGGGCCGCGGCCGAGGGGCGGACGGTGACCGCCGGCACCGCCTACCGCCGCGCCGCCCGCTGGTTCCACGCGGCCGGGCTGATGCCGCACCCCGACCGGGCCGCCGCCGCGCGGCTCGCCGACGAGGCCGACGAGGCGATGCGGCGGTCGTTGGCGCTGCTGGAGCCGGACGCCCGGCGGGTCGAGGGCGAGGGCTTCGCGGGCTGGCTGCGCCGGCCGGCGGCGGTGCGGGGCGGGGCCCCGGTGGTGCTGGTGGTGCCGGGCATGGACTCCTCGAAGGAGGAGTTCCACACGCTGGCCGGGGCCCTGCTGGAGCGGGGGGTCGCCGTGCTGGCGATGGACGGGCCGGGGCAGGGCGTGCTGGCGGCCACCAGTGCGCCGGAGCCGGACTACCACCGGGTGGTGGGCCGGGCCCTGGACGCGCTGGCGGGCCACGACGGACTGGACCTCGACCGTACGGCGGTGATCGGCCTCAGCCTGGGCGGCTACTACGCGGCGCGGGCCGCCGCCCACGAGCCCCGGCTGCGCGCGGCCGCGACGGTCAGCGGACCGTACCGGCTGGACTGGGCGGAGCTGCCCCCGTTCGTCACCGACACGCTGGTCCAGCGCTGCGGGAGCCCGGAGGCGGCCCGCGCCTTCGCCGACCGGCTGGACCTGACCGCGCTCGCCCCGACGATCACCCTCCCGCTGCTGGTGGTCGAGGGCGGCGAGGACCGCATCCCGGGCGTCACCAACGCCACCGTCCTCGCCGAGCACGCCCCGAACGCCGAACTGCTGCTCGTCCCGCACGGCAACCACCTGCTCGGCACCGCCCTGCCCGACTGGCTCCCGGCCACCGCCGACTGGCTCGCCACCCAGCTGGCCTGACAACCCGCCGCCCGGGCGGGCGAGTTCTGGAAACGCGAGAGGCCCCGGAGAGCGAACTCTCCGGGGCCTCCACTGGCTGTGGCCAGGGCCGGGGTCGAACCGGCGACCTTCCGCTTTTCAGGCCAAGCCGGGGCGTCGGGATGCCCGACTTTGAGTGGTTCTGCCGTCCGGGGATGGCTGCTGGCAGGCGCCATTGTTCGGGCCGGTTGGCGTCAGCGTTGGCGTCAACCGGCACGGACGAGCCGGTTGGGCTTCACCAGTCGAGAGCGCGGCGCCGCTGGTTCGTCCGGTGAGGGTCGAAGCGGGTCGGGTCGAAGTCGGCCGCCGTGTCGAAGCCGAGCAGCGTCGCGAGCACGCGGCTTACGCCAGGTTCAGGTGGTACAGCTCCGGGCTGGACTCGGGCTTGACGGATTCCATCATCGAGGGCCGGCAGACCCGCTAGCGTCGCGGTGATGAGCGAGTACCAGTACTACGAGTTCCTGGCGATCGACCGCCCGCTGACCGGCGAGGAGCAGGACGAACTGCGGGCGCTGTCGACCCGGGCCCGGATCACCGCGACCAGCTTCACCAACGAATACCAGTGGGGCAGCTTCAGGGGCGATCCCAGGCGGATGGTGGAGCGGTACTACGACGCTCACCTCTACCTGACCAACTGGGGAACCCACCAGGTGATCCTCCGCCTGCCCAAGGGACAGCTCGGGCCGAAGACTGTGGAGCCGTACTGCTTCGACGGGTCCGTCGAGGCATGGACGACCAAGACCCACCTCATCCTCGACCTGCGCCGTGAGGACGAGAGCGGAGACTGGGACGAGGGCGCCGAGGACTCGCTCGGCGCCGTCGCCGGGGTTCGGGCCGAGCTGGCCGCCGGGGACCACCGCGCCCTGTACCTCGCATGGCTGTCCGCCATCGGCGCCTGGGCACTCCAGGACGACGAGGAGGCTTACCAGGACGAGGTCGAGCCCCCGGTCCCGGCTGGGCTCGACCGGCTCACCGCACCGCAGCGGGCGCTCGCGGACTTCCTACGAGTCGACGCCGACCTGCTGGCGGTCGCCGCCCAGGCCAGCCCGCCGGCCCCCGCGCCTCGGAAGCGGCCCGGGAAGAAGGAGCTGGCGCCGCTGATCGCCGCGCTTCCGGCGAAGGAGAAGAACGACCTCCTGCTGCGCCTGGCACTTGGCGACGAGCCTCAGCTGGGAGCAGGACTCCTGCGCCGCCTGTACGGCGAGCCGCCCGTAGTGACGGTGCCGGGGCAGCGCTCCGCCGCAGAACTGCTGGACGCCGCGCACACGCTGGCCACCGAGCGCCGGCAGGGTGCCGAGCGGGTTCGAGTCGAGGCACGGGCAAAGAAGCTGACCATCCTGGCCGCCGACGAGCAAACGATCTGGCGCGAAGTCGAGAACCACGCCGCCCGCAAGCAAGCAGCCCGTTACGACACCGCCGTGGCCCTCCTGGTCGAACTCCGTGACGCCTGTGACCACGTCGGACGCGGCGTCGAGTTCCGGAAGCGGCTGGCCACGCTCCGCGAGCAATACCGGCACCTGCCCGGCCTGCTGCGCCGGCTCGACGACCGGGCCCTGCGAGGCTGACGCCGGTCACTTCGCAACGGGCCTCGGCCGCCGGGGCACCGCGGGGGCAACTCCCGGCTGAGGGCCGGGGGAGAGTGCGTCTTCGGAGGTCCTCGTCCACTTCGATCTGAGTCAGCCTCGGCGAAGCGACGGCGGAGGGGCCGTGGCTTCGAGCTTTCGGTCCTCTCTCCGCTGGCGACTCACTACGCTTGGTCAGGTGAAAGCAGCACGAAGCCTCGCGATCTGGCTGGCCGAGCGTACTCCCGCGCAGCTGACCGAACTGCTGGAGCAGCGCGAACTTCCGTACGCGGCCAGGGTGGCGAACCTGAGCGATCTGGCCGGCCACCTGCTGACGGACGCCTCGACGGCCCGCGGGTTGACCGAGGTCAGCCTCGGGGACCTTCAACTGCTGACCGCCGTGGCGACCCTGGGCGGACGGCTTCACGGTCCGCTTTCGGCCGTCCCGTCGGCTCATCACCTGTTCACGGGCTACGGCGGCCGTTCACCGCGGCTCGAAGCGCCCGCGGTCGACCCCGCTGACCGGTCCGTGACCCGGGATCAGCTCTTCCGATTCCTGCAACTCGACGGCGCGGGGCGGTCCGCGGCCGAGGCCGCGCTGTCCCGGCTGACCGAGCGGGCCCTGGTGCTGCCCTCACCCGGAAGCAGGGTCACCGTTCCGATCCTGCTCCACCGCGAGGCGGGCGAAGGCGGCGGCTACGGCCGGCCCGCCGAACCTCTGCTCACCGACGCCTTCAACGCTCCGGAGATCCATCGCATCGCGCAGGGACTGGGGCTCGCGAAGGCGCGGACACGGGAGGAGGCGCAGCGGCAGATCGTGGATGTGCTCAGGGACGCGGGGCGCGTGCGTGCCATGGTCGCCGAGGCGCCGCCCGCGGCGTCGGACCTGCTGGACAAACTGGTTCCGGGCCCGCCACTGCTGCGCACGCACTGCTTCGTCTCCCGGTACGGCGGCTTCTACCCGGCTGCCGGAGGCAAGTTCACCTTCCGGGAAGGCGGCTCGGGAGATCCCGGCACGGACTGGCTGGCCGCCCGCGGCCTGGTCGTTCCGGTGGGTGAGGACCTGGCGGAACTGCCGCGCGAGGTGGCCGACGCGTTGCGCGACCACGACCGCGCGCCGAGCTACCAGCCCGCCCCGCCCCCGGTCGAGGGGGCGGTGAAGATCCACGGTGGCGCGGTCGAGAGCCAGGCGCAGGCGGCGTTGGCCGATGCGGCCTCCCGGATCGAGCTGATGCTCCGCCAGGTGGCCGTGCAGCCGCTGGCCGTGCGCAAGGCAGGCGGGATCGCGCTCCGGGACACCCGCCGGCTGGCGAAGGCGGTCGGATTGCCGGAGGAGCAGGTCCGGTTGTGGCTCGACCTGGCGAACAATGCGGACCTGATCACCCCTTGCGCCGAGGAACCTGAGGCCCCAGCGAGAGCGCGGGGCCGCACGCGTCGCCCGGAACCCCAGCCGCCTGCCCGGATGCTGCCCACCGAGCGGTACGACGAGTGGCTGGCGGCTCCACCCGCTCAGCGGCTGCTGCCGTTCGTCGCCACCTGGGCGGTGGTGCCCGAGGTATTCAGTCACTGGCCGGACGAGAACGACACCCCGGTCGCGCTGGTCACGCCGGAGGACAGAGAGGCCGTCGATCTGCGCCATGCCGTGCTGGAGGCCCTGGCCACCCTGCCGGCCGGTCATGGAGTCGCCACCGGCAGGTCCGCTCGCACGCGGGCGACCGCGCTCGCCGGTCTCATCGCCACGGCGGCCTGGTTCCGCCCCACCGGCCTCGCCCGAGGTCCGTGGGAGGAAGAGCGGGTCGAGGCCACCCTGGCGGAGGCGGAGCTGCTCGGGGTCGTGGCCCACGGAGCGGTGACTCCGCTCGGGCACGCCGTGCTCGGGCTCCTGAGGGCGGGTGCACACCGCCACTTCCCCGCCGTTCCGGGGGCCGGGCCGGCGCTGCGCGACCATCCTGCGCTGGCCGACGTGGTTCGGCAGGTGTCCGCTGCCCTGGACGCGCTGCTGCCCTCACCGCGGACCACCGCCCGGTTCCAGGCGGACCTCACGGCCGTGGTCGCCGGATCTGGCGCACCGGAGCTGACCGACCTGCTGGCCGCCTGTGCGGCCCGGGAGTCGGAGGGCCATGCCGTGGTGTGGCGGATCACCCCTGCGACGGTGCGCCGGGCGCTGGACTCCGGATGGGACGCCGCCGACCTGCTGGCCCGGTTGGCCGACGTCTCCGAGGGCGGGCGGCCGCTTCCGCAGCCGCTGGATTACCTGATCAAGGACACCGCGCGGACCCACGGCCGGATGCGAGTGGTGCGCTCCGCGTGCTGCATCCGCTCCGACGACGAGGCACTGGTGTCGGAGCTCGCCGCAGCCCGTGCGCTGGCCAAGCTCGGGTTGCGACGGATCGCGCCGACGGTGCTGATCAGTACGGCCGAGCCCGAAGCGACCCTCGCCGCGCTTCGATCTGCCGGCTACGCCCCCGTGCTGGAGGCGGAGACCGGGACGACGGTCATCGAGAAGGCCCGCCGGGAACACGGCCCCAACCGCATGCCGTCACTGTCCGGAGCACGACCGCGCCACGGCAAGGGACCGAGCACCGCATCGGCGTTGGCGAGCGCGCTGCTGGCCGACCGCTGACCATGGAATCGCCCGAAGCGCTCTGGCAGGGCGGTGTGCACCGCGCCGTGGCGGTGAAGTCGCCCCGGAGCTCCCAGGCCGTAGGTAGGAGCTCGGCATGCTGGGCGCGTTGAACCGGCGGTGAGAGCAGTGTGTCAGTGGCCCTCGGTCCAGAACTGCTGGAGTCGCGCGATCGCCTGGGCCTTGTCCAGCTCGGCGACCTGGTCCTCGGTGAGTCCGACGCGGTTGATCAGCATGTGGACCAGATCCGCGGGGAGTGCCTCGCGTGGTGGCTCGGGCGCGCCTCGATCGGGAAGCGTGCCGTCCAGGACGCAGGGCCAGAAGACATCCTCCGTCACGTCCAGCTGATCGCGGAGGATGTGCGCCCACATGCTCGCGCCGTACCCGGTGCGGTCGACCGGGTGCGACACCCGGGTGCGCAGGATCCGCCCATCGGGGAGCCCGAACTCGTAGGTGATGTGGTGGGTGCCGGTGCGACCGCGCGCGTCACGTACCCGATCCCAGCCTTCGACCTTGCAGAACTGCTCGTGTCGTTCGCGTGTCGGTTGAGGCCAGGTCACTTCGCAACTCCGAGCAGCCAGTCGCGGAGCTGCGCGTCGTCGCTGAGACCGATCAGCTGGACCAGGCCCCAGTTGTCACGGTGGTTCGGAGCGTTCAGGAGCCGGTCCTGCCAGTCCTCCGCATACTCGCGGAGCGCGTCGACCATCTCGTCGATGGCCTCGTCGAACGTGCCGCCGTCCGCGGCGACCGGGAGGCCGGGGAAGAACACCGACCAGCCACCGCCCTCGGCGACCACCTCGGCCTTGGACGGGCACAGCAGTGTGAGGGCGTGGCGCAGCCGCCCCGCGTCGACTACGGCCGCATACCCACTGTCCCTGCGAACGGTCGCGACCCGGCCTTGCCCCGCTGCGTCCAGCAGATCCTTCAGGTGTGCTCGGGCTTCGGTGTAGCTCTCGTAGTGGACTGCTGTCATTGGGAGCCTCCTCGTTCGAGAACCAGGGTCGCCTCAGCAGAGAAGTACGTCAAGTACGTAACGTACGCGGTGCAGAGTGTGAAGGGGTGACCGTCCGCTGCGCCGCTGGCGTCAAACGACGCAAAAAATGCCCCCGAAGCGAACTGCTTCGGGGGCATTGTGCCTGTTCAGGCGATGTGGCCAGGGCCGGGGTCGAACCGGCGACCTTCCGCTTTTCAGGCGGACGCTCGTACCAACTGAGCTACCTGGCCGTACTGCACCGTCTCTTGCGAGACGAGCGATCCCGACGGGACTTGAACCCGCGACCTCCACCTTGACAGGGTGGCGAGCTAACCAACTGCTCCACGGGACCTTGTGGTGGCGAACCACCAAGGTCTTGCGGCACTGCACTTTACTACGGTACTGCGTGCCCCCAACGGGATTCGAACCCGTGCTACCGCCTTGAAAGGGCGGCGTCCTGGGCCACTAGACGATGAGGGCTTGTGGTCCGTTCGGCTGTTTCCAGCGTTCCGGGGACGTCGAGAAGCATATGGGATGCGGGGCGGATCGCCAAAACGGGTTTGGGCCGGGTGGGGGTGGGGCGTCCGGCGGGGCCTCCGGCGGCGGGTCAGGACCAGCCGAGTTCGTCCAGTTCGTGGTCGTCGAAGCCGAAGTGGTGGGCGACCTCGTGGATGACGGTGGTGCGGACCTCCTCGACCACCTGCTCGCGGGTCCCGCAGTGACGCAGGGTGGGGCCGCGGTAGATCAGGATGCGGTCGGGCAGGACGCCGGCGTACCACTCGCCGCGCTCGGTGAGCGGGGTGCCCTCGTAGAGGCCGAGGAGTTCCGGGTCGCCCGGGTCGGGTTCGTCCTCGACGAAGACCGCGACGTTGTCCATCATCGCCGCGAGCTTCGGGGGGATCTGGTCGAGGGCGTCACTGACCAGCGTCTCGAACTCTTCCCGGGTCATCTCCACCGGATCATTGTCGGGTCTGGGGTGACGGTGTGCCAGGCGGCGGACAGCGGTGTTTGATGGGCCCGTGACGACCTCGGAGGACGCGTTGGACGACACCGCGACGGCGACGCCGACGCCCCAGCGCCCGTCGGTGCTGCGCGGGCAGGGGCCGGCCGTGGCGGTGGTCGCGGTGGGCGGGGCGATCGGGGCGCTGGCGCGGTACGCGGCCGGGCTGGGCTGGGAGACCGGGCCGTCGGCCTTCCCGTGGACGACGCTGCTGATCAACGTGGTGGGCTGCGCGGTGATCGGGGTGTTCCTGGTGGTGGTCACCGAGGGGCGTCCGGCGCACCCGCTGCTGCGGCCGTTCTTCGGCACCGGGGTGCTGGGCGGGTTCACCACCTTCTCGACGTACGCGGTGGACGTCCGCCGGCTGCTGGAGGCCGGGCGGCTCGGGCCGGGGCTGGCCTACCTGGGCCTGACCCTGGCGGGCGCGCTCGGTGCGGTGTGGGCGGCCGCGGTGCTGACCCGGCGCGTGATCCACCGCGGCGGTGCCCGGTGAGCCGGCTGGGCGGGCCGGCGCTGCGGCTGACCGCGCTGGTCGGGGAGAGCGACACCTGGCACCACCGGCCGCTGTACAGCGAGATCGTGCACCGGGCGCGGGCGGCCGGGCTGGCCGGGGCGAGCGTGTTCCGGGGGATCGAGGGCTTCGGGGCCTCCTCGCTGGTGCACACGGCGCGGCTGCTGTCGTTGAGCGAGGACCTGCCGGTGGCGGTGGTGATCGTGGACGAGGAGGACCGGGTGCGGGCGTTCCTGCCGCAGCTGGAGGAACTGGTCGCGGAGGGGCTGGTGGTGCTGGACCGCTGCGAGGTGGTCCGGTACGCGGGGCGGGCCGCGGGCGCGGCGGAGGCGGGCCCGGGTGCGGGCGCGGGGGAGTCGGCGGAGTGAACTGGCTGCTGGTGGTGGCGGGCGCGGTGGTCGGCGCCCCGCTGCGGTACCTGACCGACCGGGCGGTGCAGTCCCGGCACGACTCGGTGTTCCCGTGGGGCACCTTCACGGTGAACGTGTTCGGCTGCCTGGTGCTCGGCCTGCTGACCGGGGCGGTGGCGGCCGGTGCGGCCTCCTCGCACGTCCAACTGCTGGTCGGCACGGGCTTCTGCGGGGCGCTGACCACCTACTCGACCTTCTCGTACGAGACGCTGCGGCTGGCCGAGTCCGGTGCGGGGCGGTACGCGGTGGCGAACGTGGCGGGGAGCCTGGCGGCGGGGCTGGGCGCGGTGTACGCGGGGGCGGAGCTGGCCTCGGCGCTCTGGGGCTGAGCGGGCCCCGGACGGGCTCGGGGCGGCTCCCTGGCGCCCCCGGACGGGCTCCCGAGGGGGCGGCCGCCGAGAACCGCGCCACCCACCCGTGTCCCGGCGCGCCCGGCGCGCGTTGGGCACCGAAAGCGGCCGCGCGGCAGTGGGCGGCCCGGGTGGGGCGATGGAGAGGGAGCTCGGTGGCTTCGGTGCGGGCGGCGCGTTCGGGCGCGGTGGTACGGGCGGCGGCGGTGCTGGCGGTGGCCGGACTGGGGCTGACCGGGTGCATGTCGGTCGGTCCGGCGGCGGAGGAGAAGCACGGCGTGGCGCCGGTGGGCCAGGCCGGTCCGGCGGGTCGGCCGGGGGCGACGGGCGGTCCCTCGGCCCCGGCCGGCGGCGGGCACCCGGGGGGTGCGTCGGGGCGCTCGGAGCACCAGGGGGGCTTGCAGTCCGAGAACGCGCCGGCCGGGGTGACGAGCGCCACGCCGGGTGAGCTCGCGCCCGGCGCGAACGGCGGGGTGGCCGGGGTGGTCCCGGTCCCGGGGGCGGGCGCTCCCGAGGGCGCGCCGGGCGGCAGCGGTGCGTCGGGCGGCGCGAACACCAGCCCCGCGCCCCACCCGGGCGGTGCCTCGACCGGTGGCTCGGCGGGCACCGGCGGGACCGCCGGCACCGGGGAGGGCCGGTCCGGCGGCGGTTCGGCCGGAACCCCGTCGGCGACCCCGAGCAGCCACCCGTCCGGCACCCCGGAGCCGGAGCACACCACGCCGGCCGCGACCGTCCCGCCGGGCCCCCAGCCCTCGACCGGCAGCTCCGGATCTTCGGCCCCGAGCCCCGGTGCGGGTGCGCATTAGCGGCCTGGCCAGGGCATTTGCCTCCGATCCCGAGGTTCCTCTATGGTGGTAGATCGTTCGTTTGATTCATTTGATTGGCGCCCTATTCCCATCTGGCGCCCTTGGCGCGTTCCGGCGATCCGTGGCTGACCGCATAGAGGCGGTTGTGAAACAGAACCCCGGACTTTGGCGCGTGCCACTTCCGGAAGGTTTTGCATGTCTCTCGTTGACGACGCCCGCTTCGCCATGCCCGCGAACGAGGCTGCCGCCGATGTCACCGACACCACCGATGTCACCGACACCACCGATGTCACCGACACCACCGACACCACCGATCTGACCGCCGAGGCCGCGGAGCTCGCCGCCGAGGTCACCGACGCCGCCGACGCCGCCGAGACCGTCGAGGAGGCGGCCGAGGACACCGAGCCCGCCGAGCCGACCATCACCTTCGGCGACCTGGGCCTGCACGACGACGTCGTCCGTGCCCTCGCCAAGCGCGGCGTCACCACCCCGTTCCCGATCCAGGCCGCGACCATCCCGGACGCCCTGGCCGGCAAGGACGTGCTGGGCCGCGGCCGCACCGGCTCCGGCAAGACCCTCAGCTTCGGCCTGCCGCTGCTGACCCGCCTCGCCGACGGCGAGCGCACCCGCGCCAAGCACCCGCGCGGCCTGATCCTGGTCCCGACCCGCGAGCTGGCCATGCAGGTCGCCGACGCCCTGGAGCCCTTCGGCTCGGTGCTCGGCCTCAAGCTCAAGGTCGTCTGCGGCGGCACCTCGATGTCGAACCAGATCTACGCGCTGGAGCGCGGCGTCGACATCCTGGTCGCCACCCCGGGCCGCCTGCGCGACCTGCTGAACCGCGGCTCGGCCAAGCTGGCCGACGTCCAGACCGTCGTGCTCGACGAGGCCGACCAGATGGCCGACATGGGCTTCCTGCCCGAGGTCACCGAGATCCTCGACCAGGTGCCGGCCGGCGGCCAGCGCCTGCTGTTCTCCGCCACCCTGGAGAACGAGATCGACACCCTGGTGAAGCGCTACCTGAAGAACCCGGTCACCCACGAGGTCGACCCGTCGGCCGGCGCCGTCACCACCATGACCCACCACATCCTCGTGGTGAAGCCCAAGGACAAGGCGCCGATCACCAACGCGATCGCCGCCCGCAAGGGCCGCACCATCATCTTCGTCCGCACCCAGATGGGCGCCGACCGCGTCGCCGAGCAGCTGATCGAGGCCGGCGTCAAGGCCGACGCGCTGCACGGCGGCATGACCCAGGGCGCCCGCACCCGCGTCCTCGGCGACTTCAAGGACGGCTACGTCAACGTCGTCGTCGCCACCGACGTCGCCGCCCGCGGCATCCACGTCGACGGCATCGACCTGGTCCTCAACGTGGACCCGGCCGGCGACCACAAGGACTACCTGCACCGCTCGGGCCGCACCGCGCGCGCCGGCCGCTCCGGCGCCGTCGTCACCCTGGTGCTGCCGCACCAGCGCCGCGGCGTCTTCCGCCTGATGGAGGACGCGGGCGTCGACGCCAGCCGCCACATCCTGGACCACGCCTTCGACGCCGAGGTCGCCAAGATCACCGGCGCCCGTTCGCTGACCGAGGTCCAGGCCGAGAGCGCCGCCAACATCGCCGGTGCCGCCGAGCGCGAGCTCGCCGACATGACCCGCCAGCTGGAGCGCGCGCAGCGTCGCGCCACCGAGCTGCGCGAGGAGGCCGACCGCCTGTCCGCCCGTGCGGCGCGCGAGCGGGCCGACCTGGGCATCGTGGACGAGGCCCCGGCCGAGGCCGGCGAGGAGGCCGCTCCGGCCGCCGCCGAGGCTCCGGCCGCCGCCGCGCCGCAGGCCGAGGAGCGCACCCCGGCGTACCGCGAGGCGCGCAGCGAGCGTCCGGCCTTCAGCCGTGACCGTGACCGTGACGACCGTGGTGGCCGTTCCGGTGGCTTTGGTGACCGCGAGCGTTCCGGTGGCTTCAACCGTGACCGTGACGACCGCGGCGGCCGCTCCGGTGGCTTCAACCGTGACGACCGTGGTGGCCGTTCCGGTGGCTTCGGTGACCGCGAGCGCTCGGGCGGCTTCAACCGTGACCGTGACGACCGCGGCGGCCGCTCCGGTGGCTTCAACCGTGACGACCGTGGTGGCCGTTCCGGTGGCTTCGGTGACCGCGA
>NZ_JBHWIV010000139.1:0-12631 GCF_042731675.1 Kitasatospora sp. NPDC059827
CACCATCCCCGAGGGGATGGTGACCGCCGCGCTCGCGTCCGGGGCGTCGCCCGGGTCAGCCCTGCTGCTGCTCGGCCCACCAGGCCCGCAGCGCCGCGACCGCCTCGTCGGGCTCCATCGGGCCGTGCTCCAGCCGCAGTTCGAGCATGTGCTTGTACGCCTTGCCGACCAGCGGGCCGGGCCGCAGCCCGAGCAGCTCCATGATCTGGTTGCCGTCCAGGGCGGGGCGGACGGCGTCCAGCTCCTCCCGGGCCTGCAGTTCGGAGATCCGCTCCTCCAGGCCGTCGTAGGTGCGCGAGAGCGCGGCCGCCTTCTTCTTGTTGCGGGTGGTGCAGTCGGAGCGGGTCAGCTTGTGCAGGCGCTCCAGCAGCGGCCCGGCGTCGGTGACGTAGCGGCGCACCGCGGAGTCGGTCCACTCGCCGCCGCCGTAGCCGTGGAAGCGCAGGTGCAGCTCGACCAGGCGCGAGACGTCCTCGGTGAGCTCCTTGGAGTACTTGAGCTCCCGCATCCGCTTGCGGGTCATCTTGGCGCCGACCACCTCGTGGTGGTGGAAGGAGACCCGGCCGTCCGACTCGAAGCGGCGGGTGCGCGGCTTGCCGATGTCGTGCAGCAGCGCGGCCAGCCGCAGGCTGAGGTCCGGGCCGTCCTGCTCCAGGTCGATGGCCTGCTCCAGGACGGTCAGCGAGTGCTCGTAGACGTCCTTGTGCCGGTGGTGCTCGTCGCTCTCCAGCTGCAGCGCGGGCAGCTCCGGCAGCACGTGCCCGGCCAGGCCGGTGTCGACCAGCAGCCGCAGGCCCTTCACCGGGTGCGCGGCGAGCAGCAGCTTGTTCAGCTCGGCCTGCACCCGCTCCGCCGAGACGATGGTGATCCGCTCGGCCATCGCGGTCATCGCGGCGACCACCTCGGGCGCCGGGTCGAAGTCCAGCTGGGCCGCGAAGCGGGCGGCCCGCATCATCCGCAGCGGGTCGTCGGAGAAGGACTCCTCGGGGGTGGCGGGGGTGCGCAGCACCCGGGCCTCCAGGTCCTCCAGGCCGTGGTGCGGGTCGACGAAGCCGCGGCCGGGCAGGTCGACGGCCATCGCGTTGACCGTGAAGTCGCGGCGGACCAGGTCCTGCTCGATGGTGTCGCCGTAGGTCACCTCGGGCTTGCGCGAGGTGCGGTCGTACGCCTCGGAACGGTAGGTGGTGATCTCGATCAGGAAGGACCCCTCGGGGGTGTCCTTGCGGGCGCCGACGGTGCCGAAGGCGATGCCGACGTCCCAGACCGCGTCCGCCCAGCCCTTGACCAGCTTGAGCACCTGCTGCGGCCGGGCGTCGGTGGTGAAGTCCAGGTCGTTGCCGAGTCGGCCGAGCAGCGCGTCCCGCACCGAGCCGCCGACCAGGGCCAGCCGGTGCCCGGCCGCGTGGAAGCGGCGGGCGATCTCGTCGGCGACCGGCGACACCCGCAGCAGCTCTTGCAGCCCCATCGTCTGGGCCTCGCTCAGGCCTGGGACGACCTGGACGGCGGTGCTGGAACGGTCGGTGCGCGCGGTGGGCTCATTGGCAGTGGACACGGCTCACAAGGGTACGTGCCCCGGAAGGTCAACCGCCCGCGCGTTTTGGGCGTCTCACCCCAGAGCCCGCAACACTGCACGCGAGGCTGGATCGTTACCATGCCGGTGGACGGAGCGCGGACACCGGAACCGGGGATGCGGTGTCGCGTGCCGCCGTGCCGACGGATCCCTCCGCGGCAGCAGGGTGGCGTACGTCGTCGAGCGAAGAACATCGAACGAGGAACGTCGAGCGGGGAACGTCGGGCGACCGCGCCGGACGGACAGCATCAGCAGCGAGCGAGCGAACAGAACGGCGAGGGCGAAACGAGTGAGTGAGCCGGCACGGCACTCGGGCCTGGGGGCACACCGACGACCTGGGCGGGCCGCGGGCCCGACCGAACCCCGCACCGGGGAACGGCGCACCGGCGGCCGCGCGCGCCGCTTCGCCGCCGCCTGCGGTGCGCTCCTGGCACTGGTCGCGGCCGCCCCCGCCGCGGCCCTGCCGACCGGCGGCAACGTCCGCCCGACCGTCGACTCGACGGCCACCGCGGAGTACCCGGTGGTGCTGACCATCGAGACGGTCACCCCGCAGCTGGCCGTCCAGAACGGCACCGTGTCCATCACCGGTCACGTCACCAACTCCGGCAAGTCCGCCCTCAAGGGCGCCCACGCCGCGGTCCGCAAGCCGGTCTCCAGCAAGCCCCTGCAGCGGCGCAGCGAGCTCCAGGGCGTGGCCGCGCGGACCAGCCCGCGGGGCGACGACGGGACGGAGCTGGACAGCCCGCAGTACGCCCTGCCGGAGCTCAACCCGGGCCAGAGCCTGCCGTACACCCTGAGCGTCGCGGTGAGCGACCTCGGCTTCTCCGAGAGCGGCGTCTACGAGCTCGCGGTGGACGCCTGGGGCTCGACCGCCGACAACCCGCGCGACCGGGCCCTGGGCATCGCCCGGACCTTCCTGCCCTACTCCCAGGGCAGCAGCGAGGCCCAGCCGACCAAGGTCGCCACGCTCTGGCCGCTGGTACACGCACCGGTGCTGGCCGCGCAGACCTACGCCGAGGGCGACCAGAACCTCTCCGTGCTGCGCGACGACAGCCTGGCCGCCGACTTCGCGCCGGGCGGCCGGCTGTACGAGCTGGTCGACACCGGCGCCAAGCTGAACGGGCTGACCTGGGTGGTCGACCCGGACCTGCTGGACGCCGCGTTCGCGATGACCAGGCCGTACCGGGTGCAGAAGCCGGGCACCGAGGGCTCGGGCAAGTCCGCCAAGGACGAGAACACCGTCGGCCGCCCCGCCTCGGCCGCCGCCGACGCCTGGCTGAACAAGCTGCGGACGGCCGTCGCCAAGTCGGGCAACCAGGTCGTCTCGCTGCCGTACGCCGACCCGGACCTCGCCTCGATCGCGCACAACGGCGCCGACCTCAGCGGCATGGGCACCGCCCTGAGCAAGGCCGCCACCGCCGGCCGGCTGACCGTCGAGGGCCGGCTCGCGGTGGACACCCGCTCCGACGTGGCCTGGCCGTACCAGGGCTACCTCGACCAGCAGATCGCCGGCATCGCCCGGCAGGCGGGCAGCAACCTGGTGCTGGTCAACGGCGCGAGCATGCCCGACCCGGACTCGGTCAACTACACCCCGACCGCGGTGCGCCCGATCGGCAACGGGCAGAACGCGGTGGTCGCCGACGACACGGTCTCCGGGCCCTTCCAGAAGGACCTGAGCACCCCGAAGGACCAGACCGACGCGACCCAGCGCTTCCTCGCCGAGACCTACGCGATCACCCACGAGCAGCCGCAGAACCAGCGCGGCCTGCTGGTGATGCCGCCGCGCGAGCTGACCGTCAACACCGCCAAGGCACTGGCGACCGCCCTGCAGACGGCCGGGGACAAGTGGCTGGCCCCGGTGAAGCTGGACGTGCTGGCCCAGGCCGCGCCGGACCCGAAGGCCAACACCGGCGTCCCCTCGCCGGCCGACTACCCGACCCAGGCCCGCGCCTCCGAGCTGCCGGCCTCCGCCCTGAGCGGCACCGACGAGATCCAGCAGAAGCTGGACACCCTGATGCGGGTGCTCACCCTGCCGCAGCGGGTGCGCGGCCCGTTCAGCGCCGCGATGGTCCGCTCGCTGTCCACCGAGTGGCGCGCCCAGGCACCGGCCGGCGACGCCTACCGCACCGGCGTCACCAACTACCTGAACGAGCTCACCACCGCCGTCCAGGTGCCGAAGAAGAACGTCGTCACCCTGGCCGGGAACACCGGCCAGCTCCCGGTCAGCGTGCGCAACGACCTCACCCAGACGGTCACCAACCTGCAGCTGCGGCTCACCTCGATCCAGCCGAACAGGCTGCGGGTCGGCCTGCCGGAGCAGCTCGTCCTCCCCGCCTCGCAGAGCGTCACCCTGCACTTCAACGCCGAGGCCCGCAGCAACGGCCCGGTCACCATGGTCGCCCAGCTGTGGACCACCGGTCCCGACTCCCGGCCCTACGGCCAGGCCCAGACCTTCACCGTCGAGGTCACCTCGGTGACCAACGGGGTGCTGTACGTCTTCGCCGGCGCCGCCGTGCTGCTGGTGCTCGCCGCGCTGCGCTTCATGCGCCAGCGCAAGCGGCGCGGCGGGCAGCCGCACGAGGACGGCGACCAGCCGGTCGAGGACGACCCGGCGGACGGCGACCCGGCGGGCACCGCCGCGGCCGAGCCCGCCGAGCCGACCGACCCGGACGCCACCACGGCGGACCAGGCAGCGGACCGGCCGGAGAACGGCGCCGGGGACGGGGGGCCCGCACAGACACCGCGCGCCAGCAGCCCGGATGGCCGGGATCGGACCGCCAGTGATGAGAAGGTTGGTCCTTGACACCGCCGACCCCCCGCAACCCCGGGCCGGTCTCCCCCCACAACAGCGAAGAGGTGACATGACCGGGCGCAGCGAGGAGCGGCCGCCGGGCCGCGGTGAGAGCCGGCCGGGCGCCGAGTCGCCGTCCGGCGACTGGTACGTGGCCGACACCTACGCCCAGGACCCGTACGCCGCGCAGGCGTACGGGACGGCGCAGGACGGTCAGGACCCGTACGGCCTCCAGGCCGGACGGCCCGCCGCGGCGCCGCCGCCGGTCACCGCGTACGACGTGCCGCCGCAACTGCCGCCGCAGGGCGGCGGCTACCCGACGCCGGTGCCGACGACACCGTTCTCGCCCCCCGTCCCCCCCGTGCAGCCCGGCTGGGACACCCCGATGCAGGCCGACTGGCCGCAGCAGGCCGCCCCGGCGGCACCGGTCTCCGCCCCGGCCCCCGGAGCGTGGAGCCAGCCGCAGCCGCAGTGGGAGCCGGGCCCGGCGCACTCCGCCTGGGACACCGAGACCACCGAGTACGTCGGGGTGGACGCGCTCTTCGGCAGCGGCCGGGCCGATGCCGCGGCCCAGCCGCCGGTCCCCCAGCCCGCCCCGGCCCCGCAGACCGCCCCCGTGCCCCCGGCCTCGGCGGTGCCGCCGGGCGCGCCCGCGCCGTACCCGCCGATGGGCGGCTACCCGGGGCAGCCGCAGCACGGCGGCCACGACGGGCAGCGGCCGTTCGTGCCGCCGATCGAGTTCGACCCGCCGCTCTCCGAGGAGGAGGCCACCATGCAGGTGGCCGCCGTGGCGGTGCCCCCGGCGGTCGAGCCGCTGGCGGACCTCGCCGAGGAGCAGGCCGCCCGGCCCGCCGAGCCCGCCCCGGCCTCCGACGGCGGCGGCGGCAAGGTCGCCGGCCTGCTGAGCTCCAGCGCGATCATGGCGGCCGGCACCCTGGTCTCCCGCGGCACCGGCTTCCTGCGGACGATGGTGATCGCCGGCGCGATCGGCATCGCGGTCATGGGTGACTCGTACAACGCGGCGAACACCCTGCCGACCCTGCTGTACATCCTGATCGGCGGCGGCGCGCTGAACGCGGTCTTCGTGCCGCAGCTGGTGCGCAGCATGAAGAACGACGAGGACGGCGGGACGGCCTACGCCAACCGGCTGCTCACCCTGGTGATGGTCGGACTCGGCGGCGTGGTCTTCCTGGCCGTGCTCGGGGCGCCCCTGCTGGTCCAGCTGATCGCCCATCCGATGATGACCAACCCGGCCCGTGCCGAGACCACGGTCGCCCTGGCCCGCTACTGCCTGCCGACCATCTTCTTCATGGGCGTCCACGTGGTGATGGGCCAGATCCTCAACGCCCGGGGCCGGTTCGGCGCGATGATGTGGACCCCGGTCCTCAACAACATCGTGGTGATCTTCACCTTCGGCGCCTACATCTGGGTCTACGGCGGCTTCAACGGCACCCAGATCACCCCGGAGAACATCACCCCCGAGGGCGTCCGACTGCTCGGCCTGGGCACCCTGCTCGGCCTGGTGGTCCAGTCGCTGGCGATGATCCCGTACCTGCGGGCCGCCGACTTCCGCTTCCGGCCGCGCTTCGACTGGCGCGGCCACGGCCTGGGCAAGGCCGCCCGGCTGGCCAAGTGGACCTTCTTCTTCGTGCTCGCCAACCAGGCCGGCTACCTGGTCATCACCCAGCTGGCGACCGCCGCCGGCAGTGCCGCCGAACAGGGCGGGCACGGCGGTGTCGGCCTCTCGGCCTTCTCCAACGCCCTGCTGATCTGGCAGCTCCCGCAGGCCGTCATCACCGTCTCGATCATGAGCGCGGTGCTCCCCCGGCTCTCCCGCGCGGCCGCCGACGAGGACGCCGGCGCCGTCCGGGACGACCTGTCGTACGGGCTGCGCACCACCGCGGTCGCGGTCGTCCCGGCGGCCTTCCTGTTCCTGGCGCTCGGCCCGGCGATCGGCCGCTCGATCTACGCGGTCGGCGGCGGCGGGACGGCCCTGGACAACGCGACCAACGTCGGCCTGATGCTCTCGGCCTTCGCACTCGGGCTGATCCCGTACTCGGCCCAGTACGTGATGCTGCGCGGCTTCTACGCCTACGAGGACACCCGGACGCCGTTCTCCAACACCGTCTGGGTGGCGGTCTGCCAGGCCGGCTTCTCGCTGGTCTGCTGGGTCGCGCTGCCCGCGCAGTGGACGGTGACCGGCATGGCCCTCGGCTACGGCCTCGCCTACGCCGTCGGAGTGATGGTCGCGGTGCCCAAGCTCAAGAAGAAGATCGGCGGGCTGGACACCAAGCGGATCGGCAAGACCTACAGCCGACTGGCCACCGCCTGCGTCCCGGCCGCGGTGGTCGGCCTCGGCGTCAGCCTGGCGGTCCAGCAGGTGCTCGGCGGCTGGCCGGGCAGCGTACTGTCGGTCCTGCTGGGCGGCGGACTCCAGCTGCTGGTGTTCGTGTTCATCGCGAAGCGCCTGCGGATCGAGGAGATGAACGCCATGCTGGGCATGGTCCGCGGCCGACTGGGCCGCTGAGTCCGAGCACAACCGGCCGGACGAGCGGGCGCCCTGACCGGGCGTCGACCAGGGCTGACACCGCCCCCGCCCGTCCGGCCGCAGCACGGGCCGCCACCCATGACCGGACACGCCCGGGCCGCCACGTGGCGGCCCGGTGTCGGATCTGCACCACATCTCTCCACCGGTATGCAACCGAGCGGACCCTTCAGCGGTCGTACCCGGTGGTGAAGAGTGGGCACAATTGTCCTGGAGCACAGGGCGGCCAATCCGCGGGCTCCAGCGACTCTCTCAGGCCGGGGCGACACAAGGGGAGGCAGGACCACGGTGGCTGATGGCACCAAGGCGGTCGTCGACACGTCAACAGCTGACGCGGCGGCGGACGAGGCCGCGCTGGCTGCGGCGATCGACGAGCTCGGGAGCGGGAACACCGCCCCGGCGGGCTCCGCCGACGCCTCCTCCGCGGACTCCGCAGAAACCCCTGACAAGGCCGACGGCGACGAGGACGGTGACGAGGACGGTCCGGTCCCGGAGGCCCCGGCGGCCGCGGTGAGCGAGGAGACCTCGGAGATCACCGCCCCGCTCTCCGTCCACGAGATCGCCGCCGAACTGGCGGCCGGCCCCCCGCGGAAGAAGCCCGCTCCCGCACCGCAGCCCGCCTCCGACAAGCGCCGCCCGACCGACCCCCAGCCCACCCTCGACCCGCGCGACACCGCCACCCTCCCGCGGACCCTGCCCGCGCCGATGCGGCACAGCGGCGACAAGATCGGCCACCGGTACCTGCTGGAAGAGTGCATCTCCCAGACCGAGACCTTCAGCAGCTGGCGCGCCGTCGACGAGAAGCTGCGCCGGGCCGTCGGCGTCCACCTGATGGCCTCCGGCCACCAGCGCGCCCGCAAGGTGCTGGCCGCCGCCAAGTCCGCGGCCCTGCTCGGCGACCCGCGCTTCGTCCAGGTGCTGGACGCCGTGCAGGAGAACGAGCTGGTCTACATCGTGCGGGAGTGGCTGCCGCACGCCTCCGACCTCGCCAAGCTGCTCGCCGACGGCCCGATGGAGCCGCACGAGGCGTACCAGATGGTCCGCCAGGTCGCCGACGCCGTCGCCGCCGCGCACCGCCGCGGCAAGGCGCACCTGCGGCTCACCCCGCGCTGCGTCCTGCGCACCGACAGCGGCCAGTACCGGATCAACGGCATCGCGGTGGACGCCGCCCTGCGCGGGCTGCCCGCCGAGGACTCCACCGGGGACGCCGCCGAGGACGCCCAGCGCACCGACACCCGGGCGATCGGCGCCCTGCTCTTCGCCGCGCTCACCCACCGCTGGCCGTACCCCGAGGACCGCTACGACCTCAAGGGACTGCCCAAGGACCTGCAGAACGCCGCGCCGGACCAGGTCCGCGCGGGCGTCCACAAGGGCCTGTCCGAGCTCGCGGCGCGCGCCCTGTTCGACCACCCGCCGCACCACGCCGAGCCGATCACCACCCCGGAGGAGCTGGTCCGGGCGATCGCCGAGCTGCCCCGGATCCGGCAGCCCGAACCCGAGCTGCCGGCCTTCCCGACCCCGCCCCGGCACCACGGCCACGCCCTCCCGACCGCGCCCGTCCCCACCCGGGTGGCCGACCCGGCGGTCGCCCCGCTGCCGGCCTCCTCCCGGCCCACCGCCGCCCGGCGCACCAGGCGCCGGCTGCGCCGGGTGGTCAAGGCCACCGCCTGGACGGTCGCCCTGGGCGCGATCGGCGTCGCCTCCTGGCAGTTCGTCGGCAGCCTGCGCAACAGCAACCAGGCCGTCGCCACCCCGCAGACCTCGATCAGCAGCACCGCCGCGAGCGCCCGCCCGACGGCCCACACGCCGGTGCCGATCCAGATCAAGGGCGCGGAGTCGTACAACCCGCTGGGTGACGGTCCCGAAGGCACCGACAGCGTCAAGAACGCCGTCGACGGCGACCCGAACACCGCCTGGACCACCGGCTGGTACGTCGACCAGCTCGGCCCCAAGCCGCCCGCCCTCAAGGTGGGCACCGGGTTGCTGATCGACCTCGGCTCACCGCAGTCGGTCTCCTCGGTGACCGTCCAGTTCAAGGACGGCGAGCAGGCCGCGGAGGTGCGCGTGCCCAACGCGGCCGCCGCCGCCAACCCGACCGCGGCCAGGCCGGAGAGCTTCTCGGTCGTCGCGGCCAGGAAGGCCGGCCTCAACGTCGACTACGCCCTCGAATCGCCGGTCACCACGCGTTACCTCTTGATCTGGCTGACCTCTCTGAACAAGGATTCCGACGGCAGGTACCGCGGCCACGTCGCCGAGGTAAAGGTCTCCGGCTGACCGCACGGTCCGGACCCGGAACGAGCCGGAACGACGAGGGGTGACAGTGGCGGACGACGACGCGACGCTGCTCGCCCGGCACGTCGCCGGCGACCAGGAGGCCTTCGGCCTGCTGGTGAACCGCCACCGGGACCGCCTCTGGGCGGTCGCCCTGCGCACCCTGGGCGACCGCGAGGAGGCCGCGGACGCCCTCCAGGACGCCCTGGTCTCCGCCTTCCGGGCCGCCGCCGGCTTCCAGGGCCGCTCGGCGGTCACCACCTGGCTGCACCGGATCGTGGTCAACGCCTGCCTGGACCGCGCCCGGCGGAGCGCCACCCGGCGCACCACCCCGCTGGACGAGGACCCGCAGCGGCTGGACCGCCTGGTCGGCTCCGCCGAGCCGGCCGACTCCCCGGTGGTCCGGGCCGAGGTGCAGCGCGAGCTGACCGCCGCGCTCGCCGAGCTGCCCCCCGAGCAGCGGGCCGCGCTGGTCCTGGTCGACATGCAGGGCTACCCGGTCGCCGAGGCCGCCGAGTTGCTGGGCGTCCCGGTCGGCACCGTGAAGAGCCGTTGCGCCCGCGGCCGGGCCCGGCTGCTCCCGCTGGTCCGGCACCTGCGCGAGAGCGACGGCGGGGACGGCGGGAACGGCGGCGGACGAAACGTTTCACGTGAAACACCGGCCGGCCGGCCCCCGGGGCGCACCGCCCCCGACCCGTCCGGTACCGCCCCGCCCCCGCCGGACCGGACCAGGGGGAACCCGACGGGCCCCCGCACCGTCACAGGGACAGGCCCGAGCACCGGCCGCACGATGCTGGAAGGAGACGCGAGCACCCGATGAACGCCCCCCTCTCCTCTCCCGGACCCGCCGACGCCCACCCCTCGGTCGACGAGCTGGCCGACCTCGCCGAGGGCCTGGTCGAGCCCGCCGGGGCCGCCGAGGCCCTGCACCGGCACCTGGACGGCTGCGCCGAGTGCCGCGGGACCGTCGAGGCGCTGGCCGAGGTGCAGGCGCTGCTCGGCGCCGTCGAGCCCGAACCGATGCCCGCCGACGTCGCCGCCCGGCTGGACGCCGCCCTCGCCGAGGCGGCCCGCGCCGACCGCCCGTCGCCGGCCCGGCCCGCCGGACGCCCCGAGCGGGCCCCCGCCACCACCCGCCGGACGGAGCTCCCCGCCACGCCCGTACGGGCCGCCGCGGCGCCCTCCGCGCCCCCCTCGCGCCCGGCCTCGGCCGCCGGCCCCGGCCGCCCCCGCCCGCGCCGCCGCCGGTTCGCCCTGCTGCTCGGGGCGGCCGCTGCGCTGGCCGCCGTCGGGCTGGGCGGGGCCCTGCTGCTGCACCAGGACGACTCCGCCTCCCGCACCTCCGCCGCCTCCGCCGCCTCGGCGGGCACCGCGGGTTCCCCCGGCGAGCAGAGCGCCCGTACGCCGCACCTGGCGGGCCCCGGCACCGTCTACCGGGAGGACCAGCTCGCCGCCCAGGTGCAGCAACTGCTGGACCGCTCCGGCTCCCAGCCCGGGCTGCGCGCCACCGGGCCCGCCAAGTCCGGCGCCGCGCCCGCCGACGGCTCCGGGCCGGAGCTCTCCGGCCCCGCCTCGCCCACCGCACCGGTCTCCCCCGCCGCCTGCCGCGCCCCCGCCCCGGGCACCCCGCTGGCCACCGACCGGGGCAGCTACCAGGGCTCCCCGGTGGACGTCCTGGTCTACCCCGCCGCCGGTCGGCCCGGTTTCGTGGACGTCTTCCTGCGCTCCCCCGACTGCGGCCCGGTCGTCCTGCAACGGACGGTCCCCGGCCACTGAACGGCCCTTCCCAGCCACCGGACGGCCGTTCCCATGCGATCGACGACCAGGGCGGCACGCCGCTTCCGGAGTTCGGGCGCCTGGTACTGATCCGCCTGGGAATGCGAGAGACTGGTCAGTCGTTGTCCCGGGCGGCGGAGCAGGACCGCCCTCCCCGCAGCAAACGCGGGTCGCGATGCGAACCAGGAGAAGCAGTGAGCGACGTCCGTAACGTGATCATCATCGGTTCCGGCCCGGCAGGCTACACGGCCGCGCTCTACACGGCCCGCGCCTCCCTCAAGCCGCTGGTCTTCGAGGGAGCCGTCACCGCCGGTGGCGCGCTCATGAACACCACCGAGGTCGAGAACTTCCCGGGCTTCCGGGACGGCATCATGGGCCCCGAGCTGATGGACAACATGCGGGCGCAGGCGGAGCGCTTCGGCGCCGAGCTGATCCCGGACGACATCGTCGCGGTGGACCTCACCGGTGAGATCAAGACCGTCACCGACTCCGAGGGCAACGTCCACCGGGCCCGCGCCGTGATCGTCACCACCGGCTCCCAGCACCGCAAGCTCGGCCTGCCCAACGAGGACAAGCTCTCCGGCCGCGGCGTCTCCTGGTGCGCGACCTGCGACGGCTTCTTCTTCCGCGACCAGGACATCGCGGTGGTCGGTGGCGGCGACACGGCCCTGGAGGAGGCGACCTTCCTCTCCCGCTTCGCCAAGAGCGTCACGATCATCCACCGCCGTGACAGCCTGCGCGCCTCCAAGGCGATGCAGGAGCGCGCCTTCGCCGACCCGAAGATCCGCTTCGAGTGGAACAGCGCGGTAGAGGCCATCCACGGCGACCCGAAGCTGACCGGCGTCACCCTGCGCGACACCACCACCGGCGAGCTGCGCGAGCTGCCCGTCACCGGCCTGTTCATCGCGATCGGCCACGACCCGCGCACCGACCTCTTCAAGGGCCAGCTGGACCTCGACGCCGAGGGTTACCTCAAGGTCGACGCCCCCTCGACCCGGACCAACGTCGAGGGCGTGTTCGGCGCCGGCGACGTCGTGGACCACACCTACCGCCAGGCCATCACCGCCTCCGGCACCGGCTGCTCCGCCGCGCTGGACGCCGAGCGCTACCTGGCCGCGCTGGACGACGCGGAGAACAAGACCGCCGTCGCGGTCTGACCTCCCCGCCACCGACCGAACCCCGCGGGGGTGTTCCACGTGAAACACCCCCGCCCCGGCCAGGCAGAAACAGAACGGGCCCGCCCGTTGTTCACCTGGCAGCAGCCCCCTCCGTCCTAACCCGAGGAGTCCCCGTGGCCGGCGCCACCACCACCGTCACCGACGCGACCTTCAAGTCCGACGTCCTGGAGAGCGACAAGCCCGTACTGGTCGACTTCTGGGCCACCTGGTGCGGCCCGTGCCGCCAGGTCGCCCCGGTCCTGGAGGACATCGCGGCCGAGAACGGCGACAAGCTGACCATCGCCAAGCTCGACGTGGACGCCAACCAGGTGACCGCCGCCGAGTACAACGTGATCTCGATCCCGACCCTGATCCTCTTCAAGGACGGCCAGCCGGTGAAGCAGATCACCGGTGCCCGTCCGAAGGCCGCGCTGCTGCGCGAGCTGGACGGCCTGTTCTAGGCCTCCCGGTCACTCTCCCGGTCCACCGACCGGACGGCGGCGGGGCTCCCCTCGGAGGGG